>JBJMGZ010000767.1:0-7075 GCA_045807605.1 Thermoanaerobaculia bacterium
CTTCGGCTTCCTTCAAGCTGACCTTGATCACGAGTCCCTCAACTTTCCTGCCGCAAGAGCGGCGGCTCAATAAGAGTACCTCAGAGGAGCATGAGCCACGGCCGCCGGGAGCCTCCGGACGCACCAACATCCTCCGGAGGCCCCCGCAGCGGGGCGGGACGGCGGCGTCCTTGGACTCGGCGGCCGCCGTCCCTGACCAGTTTTCAAAGAGCTCCCGGACGGGGTCACGTCTTCACGATCCTCTTCAGCCGCTGGAGCAGCAGCCGGGTGTCGTAGACGTTGTCCGTGGCCAGGAAGAGCGTGTCGTCCTCGGCCAGGATGCCCCTCGTCTCGGGCCAGACGGCTCCCTTGATGCCCGCCGCCACCGCTTTCGCCGTCCCCTGCGCCGTGCCGATCACGATCATGTAGGGGCCGGCCGTCCATGCCCGGCGGATGAACGACTCCATCTTGTTGATCTCGCTCTCGTCCCCTCTCGCGGCCGGCAGGCGGTAGAAACCTTCCTTCCGCACGATGCCGAGATCCCGCAGGTCCCGGCTCACACTCGATTGCGTCACCTTGAAACCGAGCTTGCGCAAGGCGCGCACGATTTCAATCTGCTTCTTGGCCGGCGTGGTCGCGAGGACGTCCACCATCGCCTTCCGGCGCCGGTCCTGGGATTCACGGTCGATAGGCATCTCGACCCTCCATGGATATGCACGTAGTCTGGTGGAAGAGATGAGCCATGTCAAGAGATCTTGAGGTGGCTGGCCCGGAAGTGTGGGCTCTATGCGCACTGTCGTAGACGATTCGCCCGTCCCGGCGAGCCGTCTGCCCCGGTCCGGAGACCCTTCGCCCCGATGCGGCGGCGTTCCGCCCGGAATGCGGAACGATCCGCCCGCATGCGGCAGCCTTCCGCCCCGGTCCGCGGGTGGTCCGCCCCTGCGGGGGAGCCGTCGCCGCGCCGGGGCGGAGGCCTCGCGCGGAGGGGCAGGCCCCCCGCGCTTCGGAGCGGGCGCTCCGCCCGCAGGGGCGGGCGGCTGCGCGCCCGGGGCGGAGCGCTTCCGGAGCGGGGCGGAGAATAGCCGATGCCATGGCCATGCGCAAATCCGGGGTTGACGAGGCCGGCGACGCGGGGGTACCATGCGCGGTCTTTGGCCCCGGCGAGCCGTTGCCCGTCGTGGGCCACCCGCCGGCGGCAGGAAGCCGCCAGGGTAGTGGCGGGCGCTCTTTGACAATCGATGGATCCCAGGACAGGGAGCGGGCCTCCGAGCGGCCGGAGGCCCGTTCCTGACCCTTGGGAGTAGGTGTGCGCTCAGCGGGGCGGCTGCCCCGGCTCGCCGCGCATCAGCGGGTGGCTCTCCCGCAGCCACTGCTTCAGGCCTTCCATGTCGCGCACGGCGAAGGCGAAGGCCCTGCCCTTGTCGGTCATCTTCTTCGAGCCGGGCTTGCTCACGTGGCAGGCCGTGCACTCGGAGAAGGCGGCGACGACCTCGTCGTAGCCGTCGAGGGTGCGCATCTCCTCGTAGTACTTGCCGCGGTCGGTGAGTAGCTTGCTGCCCGGCTTGTCGTGGCAGACCGTGCACTGCAGGCCCTCCTGCTGCGCGATCTTGTTCGAGGCTCCGGCCGGCATCCCCGCGAGGGAGATGAGGACGGCCGTCGAGAGCAGGATGAGGAAGATCGTGGTCCGTTTCATGGCCGTTCTCCTATCTCGCGAAATCCATGGCCCAGGAGACCCCGGCGCTGACGGTCCACTGGTCGTGGTCCACCCAGGCGCCCGGCCCGAAGGGGTTGACCTGCGGATCGGCGTTGAAGTTGGTCTGGTCCTTGGGGAAGGCGCGCTCGACCGCCATCTCGTAGGTGCGGTTGCCCGACAGCCAGGCGAATCCGAGCGAGGCGTGGCGCTCGGTCGTGGCCGGGAAGAGCGGCGTCAGCGTCGCGTCCGGCACCGGGTCCTCGCCGTGGTTGTAGCCGGCGCGCAGGGTGAGCCGCTGCGTCAGCCGGTAGTCGGCTCCCAGCGCCACCACCCACTGGTCCTGCCAGTCGAACACGAACGGCAGCACGATCTCGGCCGGCGCTCCCTGCACGTCCGGGTTCTTCGCCCGCACCTCGATCGTGTCGATGGCGGAGTCCCAGAAGTAGCGCTTGACGTCGAGCGCGATCACCCAGCTCGGCGCCGGCCGCCAGGCGAGGCCGAGCCCGGCCTGCGAGGCGAAGTTGAAGCCGTTCATCTCGGCGTCGTATTTGACCTTGCGCCCGAGCTGCGGGTGGGCGCCGAAGTTGACCACCATGTCGCCGTTGTCGAAGGTGCTCTCGGTCTCGCTCTGGTACATGGCGGCGACGGAGAAGTCGGGGTTGACGCGCCAGAGCCAGCCGAGGCGCAGGCTGAGCTGCGCGCCGCCGGCCCGCTTCATGTCCACGCCGAAGAAGCTGTTCTGCGGGTCCTCGACGTTGAAGAACGAGGTGTGCGGGTAGAAGCGGAACGAGGCGTCGGCATAGCCGAGGTTGAGCGAGGCCCCCAGCGACATGTCCTCGTTGATCGCGTAGGCCACGGTCGGCGTGAAGGTGGCGAAGCGGACCTCGGTGAAGGTCTCGTCGCGGGTGCCGAAGAAGGTGTTGGTGTTCTCGAAGGTGGCGCCCATGCCGCCCTGGCCCACGAAGCCCCAGCCCCAGGCCCAGGGGGAGCCGTGGCCGGAGCGGATGTAGGCGACGGCGGGCAGCGGGAACCAGCGGTCTTCCGCCTGGACGGAGCCGTTCACGGCGTTGCCCGATTCGAGCTCGGGCATCAGCAGGGAGAGGTTCACGGAGTAGTGCCGGCCCTGGAGCTGGGCGATGCCGGCCGGGTTGGTGTTGAGCGCCAGCGTGCGGTCCGAGACCGCGAGGTTGGCGCCCGCCCGGCCGGTGGTTTCGGCGCCGTAGCCCACCAGGTACATGCCGTTGGTGGCCGCGGCCGGCGGCGGGAGGGCCCATGCCGCCGAGACCGCCAGGAGCAGCGCGAGGATCAGGTTGAGACGTTTCATGATCGTTCCTCCGCGGCGGGCGCGCTCAGATGAACAGGAGCTGCGCGCCGGCCGTCTTGTCGAAGAAGTCCATGGCGGAGAGGACCCCGTCCACCTGGGGCACCAGGTCGTCTTCCGTCAGCTTGAACATGTCCATGGCCATGCGGCAGGCATAGATCTCCGCGCCGCTGTCGTGGAGGATCTCCACGAGCTCGCGCACCGCGGGGATGTCGAGCTGCTCGATCTCCTTGCGCATGCGCGTGGTGGCGAAGGCTTCCATGCCCGGCAGGCCGCCGAGCAGCGTCGGGATGGGCAGCGAAGGGTTGCCGACCGTGGCGACGTGGAGGTTGTCGATGCGGTCCTTGCGCAGGACGTCCAGCCCCCAGAAGGTGAAGAAGAGGGTGGCCTCGATGCCGCTCATGCGGGCGGCGTTGGCCAGGATGAGCCCCGGGTAGGCCATGTCGAGGCTGCCCTTGGAGCAGATGATGGCGACCTTGCGCTGGGGCTCCAGAGCGCCGGCCTTGGCGAGCAGGTCGGCCGGCAGGGTGTCGGGAGCTTGAGTCTCGGTGATCATGTCGTTCTCCTCTCAGACGCAGCCCTGGGGCTTGGGCAGGCCGGCGATGCGCGCGGCGAGCTTGCCGGGTCCCTTGGGGAAGAGTTGGTAGAGCTCCTTCATGTCGACTCCGGAGAGCTTGGCGATGCGGCGCAGCCCCGGCGGCTGGCCTTCGCGGGCCGTGTCCTCGCGGCAGAAGCTCAGGACCTTCCAGTGCCGTTCGCCCAGGGCGATCCCGGAGTCGCGGGCGAGGACCTCGGCGAGCTCCGGCGTCCATTGCGAGCTGTCCAGCAGGAAGCCCTCGGGGTTGGTTTCGACGTTGTGGCCGTCGTAGCGGCAGGCAGGCATGGCTGGTCCTCCTAGGCGTGAGCCGGGATGATGGTTTCGGGGGGACGCTTGCCGGCCATCGACATGCGGCTCGGCACGGGCAGCGGCCGGCCGGGCAACAGCGCGTTCCAGTAGATCCAGCGGAAGGCCAGCTTGCCCCAGTGATTGATGCGGCTCGGCCGGAGCAGGCGCATCGGCCCGAGCCCGGGGATCGGGTACACGCCGGGGAGCGGCTCGACGTCGTAGTTGAAGTCGATCAGCACCGCCCGCCCCCAGCCGCTCTCCACGAAGCAGTTGGCGTGGCCGTCGAACTCCTCCGCCAGGCTGCGGCCGGCCATGGAGCGCAGCAGGTTCTCCACCACGACCTCGCTCTCGAAGTGGGCGACCGAACCGGCCTTGGAGGTGGGCAGGTCGGTGGCGTCGCCGAGCACGAAGACGTCGTCGTGCCCGCGCGCGAGCAGGGTCTTCTTGTCCGTGGGCACGAAGTCGAGCTCGTTGCCCAGGCCGGAGGCGCCGAGGAACGCCGCGCCTTTGTGCGTGGGGACCGTGACCAGCAGGTCGTAGCCGATTTCGCGGCCGTCCCAGGAGCGCAGGATGCGGCGGTCGCCGTCCACCTCGGAGGCATTGAAGGAGGCTTCGACGCGGATGCCCTTGCGCTCCAGCAGGTCCCCGAGGACCCGGGATGCGACCGGCCGGGTGAAGGCGCCGTCGAGCGGCGTGGCGTAGACGATCTCGACCCGGTCGCGGAGGCCGCGGCGGGAGAAGTACTCGTCGGCCAGGCAGACGAACTCGAGCGGAGCGACCGGGCACTTGATGGGCACCTCGACCACGTCGAGGACCAGCCGGCCGCCCTGGAAGCGGGCCAGGGCTTCGCGCAGACGGCGTGCGCCTTGGAGGGTGTAGAAGTCGTGGATCGTCTCCCCCCAGGCCGGGCCGGCCAGGCCCGCGGTCTCTTCGGGATGGATGTCGGAGCCGGTGGCCACGACCAGCAGGTCGTAACGCAGCCGGTCGCCGCTTTCGAGGACGACCTCTCTCCCGCCCGTGTCCACGAGGCGGACCGCGGAGGGCTGCCAGTCCACGCCGCCGGGGAGGGTCTTGCGGCGCGGCCTCTCGATCCTGCGGTCGCTCCGCATCCCGAACGGCAGGAAGATCAGGTCGGGCTGATAGAGGTGCAGGGGGGCGGGATCGACGACGGTGATCCGCCAGCTGGAGGGCAGCTTGCGGCGCATCCGGTGGGCGACGATCGTGCCGCCGGTTCCGGCACCCAGGATGATCAGGTTCTTCATGTCTCGTTCCTCCTGCCTCCAGGACAGGGCAGGAGATGTGCCAGGAGCGAAGGCGTTTGCTTTCAGCAGGTTGGGCAGATGCCCGCAACGTTTCGTTGCAACGGGGCGTTGCAGGCTGAAACGCCGTGTTCCGTCAGGCCGAGCTCGCGCATGCGGCGCCAGAGGGTGGTGCGGCTCATGCCGAGCGCGCGGGCGGTCTCTTCCCGGCGCCAGCGGTGGGCCTCGAGCGCGGCGCGGAGCTCAT
Source organism: Thermoanaerobaculia bacterium (assembly GCA_045807605.1). Lineage (GTDB taxonomy): Bacteria > Acidobacteriota > Thermoanaerobaculia > Multivoradales > UBA5704 > DATMER01. The sequence goes on from JBJMGZ010000767.1 coordinate 5,386, forward strand.
CCTGCTCCGGGGACGGGGATTCGTCCGCGGTGAGCGGCAGGGTCCAGGCGAGGGGAGCGGGTTGAGGCTCCAGCAGCTCGGCCGGGAGGTCTTCGGCGTGGATCGTCTGCCCCCGGCAGACCGCGACCGCGTACTCCAGGGCGTTCTCCAGCTCGCGCACGTTGCCCGGCCAGCGGTAGAGCAGGAAGCGCCGCAGGGCGTCGGGCGAGAGGATCAGGGAGCGGCCGTGGCGCTCGCAGATGCGGGCGAGGAGGTGGTGCGCCAGGGGCTCGACGTCGGCCCGGCGCTCGCGCAGCGGCGGGATCTCGATGGGGACCACGCGCAGACGGTAGTAGAGGTCCTCGCGGAAGGTGCCGCCGGCCGTGGCCCGCCGCAGGTCGGCGTTGGTGGCGGCGATGATGCGGGCGTCGGCGTGGCGCGAGCGGCTCTCGCCCACGCGCTCGAAGGTGCGCTCCTGGAGGACGCGCAGGAGCTTCACCTGGAGCTGGAGAGGCAGGTCGCCGATCTCGTCGAGGAAGAGAGTGCCGCCGCGGGCGAGCTCGAAGCGGCCGACCCGGTCCTGCACGGCGCCGGTGAACGCGCCGCGCACGTGGCCGAAGAGCTCGCTCTCCAGCAGGTCCCCGGGCAGGGCGCCGCAGTTGACCGCCACGAACGGTCCGTTGCGCCGCGGGGAATGGAGATGGACCGCGCGGGCGACGCGCTCCTTGCCGGTGCCGCTCTCGCCGGTCAGCAGGAGGGTGGCGTCGCTCTCCTGCAGGTTTTCGATCAGGCGGAAGATGCGCAGCATGGCCGCGGAGCGCGCCACGATGCCGGAGAAGGCCGTGGGCTCGCCGGCCGCGTCGCCGTCCCCCTCCTCGGCCGGCCGGAGCATCACGACATAGGCCACCCGAGGATCGCAGACGCCCGACGGGTGGTGCCGGATCGGCGCGACGCTCAGCGAGAGCCGGCGCGGCGTGCCATGGCCGGTGTCGAGCGTGGCGCTCCAGCCCTCCCGGCGCTCGCCCGCGAGCAGGGCGCGGCGCAGCGGGCCCTGCTCGCCGAACAGCTCCGGCCCGAGCACGTCCTTGACGGGGCGGCCCGCGAGGTCCGGGTCGAGCCCTTCCGAGACGTGCACGATGCGCAGGTCGGGATCGAGGCAGAGGAGCTCCCTGCCGAGCGATTCGAAGACCGTGCTGACGCCGACCAGCAGCATCTCGGTCGGCGACATCGAGAGCGTGGTCATGGCCCTATCAGGATGCCGCAACGGCGGCCGGGGCATCGCCACCTGAAGGGGTGGGGAGCTGCGCGCGGCAGTGTAGGCGGGAGCCGCGGCACGGCGCAGGGGAGGCCGTCCCCGCGGGTGTTGAGGTTGGTTGCGCGGTGTCGGATCGTGGCAGGAGGAGGTTCTTGCCATGCGAGCCCCTGCTTCCTTCTTCCTTTCCGTCCTCGCCTTCGGCCTGCTGGTGCTCCTCGCGCCCGGCCCGTCGGCGGCGGCCGAGATCCAACCTTCCTCCAAGCTCCTCGTGCCCTGGTTCGAGGTCGACCTGAACGATCCCGCCGTGGGCCTCACGACCCTCTTCGCCGTCTGCAACCACGACCGCGGAGCGATCGAGGTGGTGGCGACCGTGCACACGAACTGGGGCATCCCCGTGCTCAAGACGAGCCTGACCCTGCAAGGCGGCGCGGTGCGCACGTTCAACCTGCGCGACTG
>JBJMGZ010000768.1:0-7508 GCA_045807605.1 Thermoanaerobaculia bacterium
TCGCCCGAGCAGATCCGCGGCGAGGACCTCGACGGCCGCAGCGACCTCTTCTCGCTCGGCGTGGTCCTCTACGAGATCCTCTCCGGCAAGCGGCCGTTCGAAGGCGAGACGATCACCACGCTGGTCTACCAGATCCTGCACAAGGAGCCGCCGCCGGTCTCGTCCCTGCGCTCGATCCCGCCGCGGCTGGAGAAGCTCCTGCGGGACATGCTCGCCAAGGACCGGGACCAGCGTACCGCCACCGCCGGCCAGGTCGCGGAGGAGCTCGCCGGCATCGAGCGCGAGCTCGACGACGAGACGCTGTCGGCCCCGGCCGTCCGCGGGCCGGAGATGGCCCCGACCACCGTGCTGCCGCGCCGCACCACCGGCAGCACGGCGCCGTCGGTCCCGCCGCCACCGCCGGCCGTTCCGACCTACCGGTCCACCCCGGCGGAAGCTCACCCTCCGGTGCGCCCCGCGACCGGACGGACGATGGTCGCCACGGAGGGCATCTCTCCCCGGCGCTGGATCCCGCTGGTCGCGGCCGTGGTGCTGATCGCCGCGGCGGCGGCGGGCTGGCTGCTTCTGCGCAAGCCCGGGCCGCAGCCGGAGGAGCAGGTGGCGGCAGCGCCGCTCCAGCCCTCGGCGACCCCGGCCGCCGGCCCCGCCCCCACTCCGACGCCGGCGGTCTCGTCTCCGGTCACACCGGTGCAGACCCCCGAGCCGACCCCGGCGCCGCGGATGACCCAGCCGGTGCCGCCGGTGGCGCCGCCGGTCGCGGAGCCGCGCCGGGAGACGCCGGCCCCTCCCGTGCCGACCCCCGAGCCGCAGCGGCCCCGGATCGAGGTACCGGTGGAGCCGGCGCCCACACCCGCGCCTCCGGCCGAAGAATCCCGGCCCGCCCCCGCCGGCCCGGTGGTCCGCACCGGCCTCGGGCTCGCTTTCCGCGTGACTCCTCCCGATGCCTTCGTGCGCGTGGACCGGACGGTGATCGGCAAGGCCAAGGACTGGAGCGGCCAGAAAGGGGCGCGGACCTATACCCTGCCCGGAGCGGGGCAGTACGAGATCGTCATCCGGGCCGACGGCATGAAGGAGCATCGCATCACGGTCGAGGCGAGCGAGACGGCCGGCATCACGCCGATCCTCGCCAGGCTCTCGCCGTTGCCGGCTGCCGAGGTGGAGGCCGGGGATCTGAAGGTGATTCGGGTGAGCCAGGCCGTGGCCTTCCGCGTCCGGCCGGCTGGCGCCATGATCCTGGTCGACGGCCAGCCCGCGGGCCGGGCGGCGGAGTACGCCGGCGGCCTGCGGCCGGCTGGCTGGCTGCGGCTCCCGGAAGGCCGGCACCGGGTCTCCGTCGTCGCCCGGGGGCACCGCCGGTACGACGTGATCGTCGAGGTCATGGCCGGCGCGCCGCAGCAACGGGAGAAGATCGAGGTGGATCTGCTCGCGGGAGGTGAAGATTGACCGCGCGCCTGGCTGCGGAGCCCGTTTCCGCCCTGTTCGGGACGGCCCGCCTGGAGCGGCTCGGCAACGGCCTGACCGTCTGCCTGGTGGAGAACCGCCAGGCGCCGATCGTCACCTCCGCCCTGTTCTACCGCGCCGGCACCCGGGACGAGCCCGCGGGGCATGGCGGGGTCGCGCACTTCCTCGAGCACATGATGTTCAAGGGCTCGGCCCGTTACGGCCCGGGCGAGATCGACCGCCGCACCCAGGCCCTGGGCGGCGTCAACAACGCCTTCACCAGCCACGACGCGACCGGCTACTACTTCAACTTCGCCGCCGACCGCTGGACCGAGGCGCTGGCGATCGAGGCCGACCGCATGGCGAACCTGACGCTCGATCCCGAGCAGGTGGCGAGCGAGCGCCAGGTGATCCTCGAAGAGATCGCCATGTACGAGAGCGAGCCCTGGGACGCCTTGGAGACCGAGGTGCAGGCCCATCTCTTCCCTGCGCACCCGTACGGCCGCCCGGTGCTCGGCACGCGCGAGGACCTGACGGCCACCGGGCGGGAGGAGCTCGCCGGCTTCCACGACAGCTTCTACCGGCCGGACAACGGCATCCTGGTCCTCGCCGGCGACCTCGGTCCGGGAGCGCTGGACGAGGTGGAGCGCGTCCTGGGCGGGTTGCCGGCGGGCGCCCGGCAGCGGCAGAAGCTCGCGCCGCCGGTCTGCCCGGCCTCGCTGGTGCGGATCGAGCGCCGCAAGGGCGAGGTGGCGCGGATCCTCCTCACCCTGCCGGCGCCGCCGGGCTCCCATCCTGACCATCCGGCCCTGAAGCTGTTGGTCACCGTGCTCGCGGGCGGGCGCGCCAGCCGTCTCCACCGGGCGCTGGTGGACGAGGGTCAGCTCTGCGCCTGGGTGTCGGCCGACCTGACGGAGAGCCTGGACGCGAGCCAGGTCACGATCGCCGCCGAGGTGGTGCCCGGCGTCGAGCCGGCCCGCGCCGAGGCCGCGATCCTGCGGCTCCTGGAAGAGGTCGTCGCGGCCCCGCCCAGGGCCGACGAGCTGGAGCGCGCCCGGCAGATCACCATGGCCGACTGGGTCTTCGGGCACGAGCGCGTGCACCAGCAGGCCCTGTCCGCGGGGCTCGCCCTGGCCGTCTTCGACCTCGAGCACCTCGACCGGCACCTGCGCCTCCTGCTGGAGAGCGAAGCCGGGCGCGTGCACGAGGTCGCCTCCCGCTATCTGCGGCCCGAGCAGGGAGGCGTGCTCGGGTGGTCCCTGCCGCGCGCCGACTGATCCCCATGGCGATCACGGAGGAATCGATCCGGCGCTGGCGCCGGGACACGCCCGGGTGCGAGGGGCGGATCCATCTCAACAACGCCGGGGCGGCGCTGATGCCGAGGCTGGTGCTGGAGGCGATCCAGGGCCATCTCGACCTGGAGGCGCAGATCGGAGGCTACGAGGCGGCGGCCGAGGCGGCCGGCCGGATCCGGGAGGTGTACGGGCTCCTGGAGCGGCTGATCGGGGCGGGCAGCGGGTGCGTCGCGATCGTCGAGAACGCCACGGTGGCCATGGCCCAGGCGCTCTCCGCGTTCGACCTGCACGCGGGCGACGTACTGGTGACGACCCGGCACGATTACACGTCCAACCAGCTCATGTACCTGTCGCTGTCCCGCCGGCTGGGGATCGAGGTGCTGCGCGCCGACGATCTCCCCGAGGGCGGCGTGGATCCCGATTCGGTGCGGCGGCTGGTGGCCCATCCGCGCTGCCGGCTCGTCTGCCTGACCTGGATCCCCACCAACTCCGGCCTGGTGCAGGCGGCGGAGGAGGTGGGGGAGGTCTGCGAGGCGGCGGGCGTGCCCTATGTCGTGGATGCCTGCCAGGCCGTGGGGCAGATCCCGGTCGACGTCCGGCGTCTGCGCTGCGACTACCTGGCCGCGACCTCGCGCAAGTTTCTCCGCGGACCGCGCGGGCTCGGCTTCCTCTACGCTTCCGAGCGCGCGACGGACCGGGGCGACGCCCCGCTCTACATCGACATGCAGGGCGCCGGCCTGGTGGACCCGGAGCGTTTCGTCCTCGAACCGGGTGCGCGGCGCTTCGAGAACTGGGAGTTCCCCTACGCCCTGGTCCTGGGGCTGGGGGAGGCGGCGCGCTATGCCCTGGAGATCGGGGTCGAGGCGGCCGGGGCGCGGGCGGTGGAGCTCGCGGCGGAGGTCCGGGAGAAGGCGGCCGCTCTGCCCGGGGTGCGGATCGCGGACCGGGGCGCGCATCTCTGTGCCATCGCCACGGTGGAGGCGAGGGGAAGAGACGCCGCGGACCTCGTCCGCCGCCTGGGCCGGATCGGGATCAACATCTACGTATCCCTGATGGGCGAGGGGCCGAACAACGCGCCGGAGGCGGGGGCTGTCCCGGTGCTCCGGATCTCCCCCCACTACTACAACACCCGCGAGGAGATCGGCAGGGCCGTGTCCGCTCTCGGCGACCTGCTCGGCGGCTCCGAGGCATGAGCGGGCGAGAGGGGCTGGCCGTCCGCGTGCGGCGGGTGGAGGGTGCGCCGGTGGTGGCGGTCCGCGTGGGTCTGCGGGCCGGCGCGCGGGTGGAGCCGTTCCCCGGGCAGACGCTGCTCACCGGGCGGATGCTCAGCGAGGGGACCCGGACGCGCGACTGGCTGCGCATCGCCGACGAGGCCGAGGGCAAGGGGATGGTCCTCGCGAGCTACGGCACGTTCGAGTGCCATGGCGTGGCCGTGGACGCCCTGGCCAAGGATTGGGAGCTGGCCCTGGAGTGGGCGGCGGAGCTGCTGCTCGCGCCGTCGTTTCCCGAGGACCGCTGCACCTGGCTGGCGAAGCAGGCCGCGGCGGAGCTGGAGAGCCTCGCGGATCAGCCCGAGGTCAAGACGCTCTGGGGCTTCCTGGATCAGCTCTACCGGCCGCACCCCCGCTCGCGGCCCCTTCACGGCGACACGGAGAGCCTGCTGCGGCTGACGCCGGCCGACTGCGCCGGCTTCCATGCCCGCGCCCTCGGCAACGGTGTCACGGCCTGCGTGGCCGGGGTGGTCGACGAGGACGCCGTGCGCCGCAAGCTCGCGTCGCTCTTCGCCGGCCTGCCCGCGGGAGCGGCGCCGCTGCCCGAGCCGCCGGCGCCGGTGGGCACGTCCGAGCCCCAACATATCCGCCGGGTGGAGACCGAGGCCGAGGACCAGGCCCATCTCTTCATCGGGCACCTGACCGTGCCGCGGCGCCATCCGGACTACACGGCGCTGGAAGTGCTCGCCGTGATCCTGGGCTCGGGCGCCGGCCTGACCGGCCGCATCCCCAACCGCATCCGGGAGAGCGAGGGGCTCGCCTACAGCGCGCACGCGCAGGTCGTGTCGGGCGCCGGCCTCGATCCCGGCCGCCTCGTGGCCTACGTGGGCACCTCTCCCGCCACGGTGGAGCGCGCGCGGATCGGTGTGGTCGAAGAGATCACCCGCCTGGTCGAGGGCGGGATCGAGGAGATGGAGCTGGAGGAGGCCCGCGCCTACCTGCTCGGCCGCGAGCCCTTCCGGCGCGAGACCGCCCGCCAGTGGGCCGACATCCTCACCGAGGCCGAGCACTACGGCCTGCCGCTGGAAGACCCCGAGCAGCGCAAGGCCGAGCTGAGCGCGCTCGACAAGGCAGAGGTCGAAGCCGCGGCCCGGCGGCACATCCGGCCGGGCGAGCTCAAGGTGACGGTAGGTATGCCGGAAGGGACGTAAAGGACGAAAAGGACTCAAAGGACGAAAAGGACACGGAGCCCGTCCGTGAAGTCCTTTACGTCCTTTATGTCCTTTATGTCCTTTTGGTCCTTTTCCGGAAGCTCACCGCACGCCGCAAGACGCAGGCCGCTCTTCCTCGGCCGCCATCAGCTCCCCGGTGACCAGCGGGCACACGGCGCAGGCCGCGTCGCCCGCCTGCTGGTGCCAGCGGCACTGCGGCCGGATCGAGCAACTCGACGCGGAAGTCTGGGCAAACGGAGCGAGGTGGGCTCGCACCTCGTCGAGGGCCGCGCAGAGCTGGCCCTGCCAATGGACGCAGGCCGACTCCACGCAGCGGGAGCCATACCGGAAGCGGACCGTGGACGCGGGACGGGTGGCGAGCTGCGAGAACTCCTCGTCCACTCGCGCGCCCGGCGGCAGGAAGGCGACCCTCCCGCTGGGCTGTACGACGCCGACAAGATGGGCCCCCGGCTCGCAGCGAGCCGCGGGGCAGAGACTTGGATCACGTTCATCCAGAAGACTCGAATACAAAGGAAAAACAACCTCCCTCCGGGCTCCTACCTATATAAGTTGCCGCTGGAGGTTTTTTTTTGACAACGATCTTCAACTTCGTCTGGCGACGAGGAGGACGTTGGCGTACGGGGTGCCCTCCGCCATGGGTGCCAGGTCCACCTGGAAGCCCGTCGCTTCCAGCAGCCGCTGCCATTCCAGGGCGCTGCGGTAGTGGAACCGCTGCCGCCAGTGGCGGCGGGCGAGGGCCGAGGCGCGCTCCTGGATGCGGGTGGCCGTGAAGCGCCAGCCTCCCGCGGCGTCGGCGTCGCGGATGAGGAGGAGCCCTCCGGGCGCGAGCGCCGCGGCCATGCGGGCGAGCAGCTCCTCCTGGGCCGCGGCCGGGAGGTAGTGCAGGACGTCGAAGAGGAGCGCGGCGCGGGCCGGGGGGAGCGGGGCGTCCAGCAGGTCCGCGGTGTGGATCTCGGCTTCCGCGCCGAGCGCGCTGCGCGCCACGGCGGCGGCCTTGAGGCTGGTCTCGATTCCCACCATCTCCAGGCGGGAGGGCGGCGGCCAGCCCTCCGGGTAGAGCCCGCCGGCGAGCCGCTCGCGCGCGGTGGCCAGCAGCGCCAGCAGGATGCCCCGGCCGCAGCCCAGGTCCAGGAGCCGGCCCTCCTGCGGCAGGAGCGCGCGCTGCAGGATCTGCAGGTAGACCGGGTCGCGGCGCAGCTTGCCGCGGACGAACTCCCAATGGAACATGCCGCTCCCCAGGTAGCGGTACGCGGTCGCCTCGATCAGGTCGTGGACCGCGGGCGCCTTGCGCCGGGCCAGGGCCGTGCGCCAGGTGAGCAGGGCCAGGGGGACCGCGAGCGCGACGCCGACGATCGCGCTGCCCACCAGCAGGTCCACCCCGAACTGCCACGGATCGAGCCGGCGCAGCTCCGCGGGGCGGATCGGCAGCCGGCCGGCGCCGCGCAGCCAGCGGCCGACCTGGATCTCCCCGAATACCAGGAGCGGCCAGAGCCCCGGCAGGCTGACGTGCGCCGCCAGGTAGGTGAGGCCGCGGTTGAGGCGCAGGAGCCGGGCGAAGATCACGCAGAGCGCCAGGTGGAAGCCGTAGAACGGCGAGCAGCCGATGACCACGCCCAGCGCGACCGCTGCCGCCTGGCGCCCCGGCGTGCCCCCCTCGGTGCGCAGGCGGTAGAGCAGCTCGCGCAGGCGCTGGGTCACAGCGGCACCGGTTTGAGCCCGCGGGCGGCGAGCTCGTCGAGCAGCCGGGGGAGGACCTCGAGGACCACCGGGTTTCCGCCTCCGGTCACCGCGGAGCCGTCGTGGAGGAGGAGGACGTCTCCCGCGGCGAGGCCGGCGAGGAGGCGCCCGAGGACCTTGCGCGGATCGCGCTCGAAGACGTCATAGCCGCGCCGGGTCCAGGAGGCGAGGGTCAGGCCCGTCCGGCTGAGCTCGCGCTCGGTCAGCGGGTTGCGGAAGCCGGCGGGCGGACGGAACAGCTCCGGAGCGCGGCCGGCCGCCTTCCGGATCGCCTCCTGGGCGCGCAGCACCTCCCGGCGCTGGGCCGCGGGCAGGTAGCAGGCGAACAGGTTGGGGTGCGACCAGGTGTGGTTCTCGATCCGGTGGCCGCGGCGGACGATCTCGGCCGCGAGCTCCGGCCGCGCCTCCACCCGCCGGCCGATGCAGAAGAAGCTGGCCCGCGCTCCGGCCCGGTCCAGGAGGTCGAGCACCCGCGGCGTGACCTCGGGATCGGGTCCGTCGTCGAAGGTGAGGGCGACCTCGCCGCGCCCGGCCGCGGAGTCCGGGAGGCGGCTCCGGTTGGGTCCGAGCAGGCGGCTCTGCGGCCAGAGGCT
>JBJMGZ010000769.1:0-3143 GCA_045807605.1 Thermoanaerobaculia bacterium
GCTTCTCCGCGCCGGTGGCAGCCCCGGCGGTGCGCGGCCGAAGGTGCTGGTGGGTGTCTCCGGGGATGCGATCCTTTCCGGCGAGGACGATCTTCCGCCGGGCTACACGCATTGGATCGTCAAGCTCCATGCCCGGCAGGATTCGCCGGACGCAGGTCCCGGTGAGCTGGCCTACTCCCTCATGGCGAAAGACGCGGGCATCGCGATGCCGCCCGCCCGGCTCTTCGAGACGCCTCAGGGCGAGCGGTTCTTTGGCGTGGAGCGGTTCGATCGCCAGGGCAATCATCGCTACCACATGCACACCTTCGGCAACCTCATCCAGACCAACTTCCGCATCCCGAGCTGCGATTACCAACAGCTCCTCGAGGTGACGCGGATCCTGACCCGGAATCATCAGGACGTCCTGGAATGCTACCGCCGGATGATCTTCAACGTGCTGACGCACAACCGCGACGATCACGTGAAGAACTTCGCCTTCCGCCTGACCGACGAAGGCAACTGGGAGCTGGCGCCGGCCTACGATCTCGTCTTCGCTCCCGGCCCCGCCGGGGAGCACACCATGACCATCGCCGGAGAAGGCCGGGCGCCCGGGCGCAGCCACCTGCTGCCATTGGCGGGTCCGGCGGGCATCCCGAGCCGCGATGCCGAGGCGATTCTCGACGGCGTGGCCTCAGCCGCGGCACGCTGGCGTGCCCACGCCCGCCAGGCGGGAGTGGGCACGAAAACCGCGAGGGTGGTCGGCAACGCCATCGCGGAGTGCCTCGCGCGTCCTTGAGCGCACGCTTCACAGGCTCCTTCGCTCGGCGCGTCGGGGCGTCCGCCTCAGACGACGGCCCACGCAGCGAGCGAGAGCTGCCCGATGTCATCCACTGCCAGCTCCTCCATGCTCAGACCCACTCGCTCAGCCGCCTCGGCCCGCGGCGAGACCACCACCTTGAGGCTGCTGATCTTGCCGTCGAGGAAGGTGAAGGTGTGCGCTCCGGACACCTCGAACCCCTGCTTGCGGTCCGTGCCGATGGTCGTCGTCCAGCCGGCAACCAACTTGTCGTCCATGGCGCGCACGCGGTTCACCTCCGTGTCCACCACGCCGAGCGCCGCCTGCATGGACGCCTCGCCCTTCTTCCCCTTCAGGCGCGACCCCAGCTTCATCCCGTTGGCGTTTAGACGGTTCTGGTACAGCACGTGGATGGCGTTGCGCCCCCGGAAGGTCCCGGTGACCGGGGGGGCGCCCGCGAACTCGAAGACGCCGTCCTCGTGCCAGAGCGACACGAGCCGGTCGACTGCCCCCTCCTTGCCTGCCCGCAGGTCCTTGATGTAGGAGAAGTAGGTCGTCACAATCTTTTCGTGATCCGCTTTGGCTGTCATAGCCATGGCTGCTCTCCTTTCTGTGGCCTACATTGCCTCATGCAGCCGGCGCAGACGTCTGCGTCAGCCAGCACCGCTCGTCGGCTGCCAGGTAGTCGCCCGTCCGGGCCAGGGCGACGGCCCGGCAGCCGCCACAGCGGCTCTTGAACACGCAGCTCCCGCAGGCGCCTCCCAGGTGCTCGCGCGCCTGCAGGGCCCGAATCACTGGCGACGTCCGCCAGATCTCGCCGAATGGCCTCTCGCGGACGTTGCCCACCGGCACCGGGAGGAGGACACAGGGCTGCACCGTGCCATTGGCCGTGACGCATCCCTGCCCGATGCCCGCCTGGCAGCCGATGAAGCCCGGCATTCCCTCGACCTCGGGGTCGACGAGGATCTGCTGGGCGAGATGGCTCACGATGCCAAGCCTGCCTCGGTAACGTTCTTTGAGCTCGACGCAGAGGCGGATCACCCGGTGCCACTCGGCCTCGGTCAGATCGAGGTCGTCGGTGCCCCTCCCCGTGGGCACGTAGCGAGAAAAGTTGATGCGCTGCACGGGAAGGCCGGCGACGAGCTCCGCGAAACCTTCCAGCTCCTGGAAGTTGAGCCGGTTGATGGTGCAGCACACATGGGTGCGCAGCCCGGCGCGGCTCGCCATCTCGACGGTCTTCAGGACTCGCCGGAACAGGCCCGGCCAGCAGCGCAGCGTGTCGTGGCTGGCCTCCAGGCCGTCGAGGCTCACCTGATAGCGGCCGATGCCCAGCTCGGCGAAGCGGGCAGCGCTGCTCTCGGTCAAGGTCGTCCCGTTCGAACCCACTCCCATGGACAGCCCCAGCGCAGCGGCATGCCGGAGGATTTCGAAGAGGTCCTTGCGCAGCAGGGGCTCGCCGCCCGAAACGGCCAGATCCACCACGCCCGCTTCGGCGAGCTCTTCGAAAAGACGGAAGACCTCGGCCGTGGTCAGCTCGTCGGGCGACCGGCAGAAGGAGTTGGACGAGCAGTGCAGGCAGCGGGCATTGCAGGCGTCGGTGGACAGCCAGACCATGTGGAACGGCGTCCGCGGCCGGAAGCTGCCCGGTTTCACGACGCCGCCTCCAGAATGCCGCGAACGAGCAACGCCGCGAGGAATCCCTCCAGGCGCCGATGCAACTCGCCCAGGTCCGTTTCGAGGGCCGTCGCGAGCTCCGCTTCCACGTCGCCGACGGTCCGGGTGCCGTCACAGAGGCGGTACACGTAGAAGCCGGTGGGAGGCACCAGGTGCATCTCGTCGGTCCGCCGGTTGTAGACGAGGTAGCGCTCCTCCTGCTCCCGGACACTGCACCAGGGAGTGGGATGAAGAACGCTGTCGCTGGAAATCGGGGTGCTCACGGGCCACCTCCTGAGTCAGACGGGAAGGGCCTCTCCTTCGGCGAGGCCCGGGAGGTCCAGGGGGAGATCCGGCTTGATCCAGCAGTGGGGATCGCCTGCCAGGGGATCGCCGCCGCTGTAGGCGTAGGCCACCGCCCGGCAGCCGCCGCAGGTCGCCAGGTGCTCACAGCCCCCGCAGTTGCCCTGGACGTGACCGGCGCGCTCCCGGAACTGCTGCAGCAACAGCGACCGGCTCCACATGTCGCGGAACGCCTCGTCCCGCACAGAGCCGATGGCCGTGGGAAGGAAGACACAGGGGGTCACGGTGCCGTCGGGAAGGATGCGGGCCACCAAGCGGCCGGCGCCGCAGCCCACGTACTTCCTCTTCTCGTCTTCAGCCACGAGCATCCCGACCCGGCAGTCGTGCCACTGCACCGCCATGCGGTCGCGGT
>JBJMGZ010000770.1:0-5538 GCA_045807605.1 Thermoanaerobaculia bacterium
GGCAGGGGGGCATGGACCACCTCGCGCAGCGGGTTGTCGGAGAGGTTCTTGCGCGCCAGTGTCACGGCCTCGCCCAGCACGGCACCGCGGGCGAGCGAGGCGTAGAGCTGGGCCGCGAGCCGGGCGGCGGTCACCACGTAGACGTTGTAACGCATGGCCACCACCCCGGCTACGCCCGCGTCCATTACCTCCTGCGCGAACGAGCCGAAGGCCCGCACCTTGGAGTGGGGATCGGCCGGAGCTGCCTCCGGCGCCGGCGCCGGCTCGGTGTGTGCCGAGCGGCAGGCGTTGAGAACGAGGACGGACACCCCGGTCGCCGCGAGGAGCTTTCCCAGCGAGGTGCCGTCGATGAGCTCGCCGTTCGCGTCGAGCTGCGGGTTCTCGAAGAGGAGATAGCCGTGCTTGCCCTCTCGGGCACCGGCAAGAACAACCGCGGAGAGGCCCCGCAACAGGGCCGCCACGCCCCCGGGCTCGGTCACTTCCCGATAGGTGCCGTGGCCGTCGAAGTGGACCACGTGGTAGGGCTCGCCTTTCCGGTGCGCTTCGCGGAGCACCTTGCCGAGTTGCTCGAACGTGGGCGGACGCAGGAGGTCGAGGTCGTAGGCCTCGCGGTTGGCCTCGCTCAAGCCGCGGAGAAGCTGGCTCGCCACCGAGCGGAAGGGCACGTCCTTGTCTCCCCGTGGCCGGCAGAGGACCAGGAGGATGCGGATCTTGCCCTTCTTCCGGGCCGGCAGAGTCGGGGCGAGAGCCGGATTGGGATGCGCGCGCACGAAGGCATGGGCCGTGAGGGCCAGAGGGGAGCCGGTCTTCGGATCGCGCAGCAACTCCCAGGGGATGGTGGCGGCCTCCGCCACGCCGGTGACGATCTCGATCCTCGTCTGCGGCAGCCGCTTGCGGAGCTCGGCCCAGAGGTCGCGGGCATCGTCGCTCGCCTGAAACACCGCTTTGAAAAGCTCGTCCCCCACCTCGGCCATCCGCCCCTCGATCCGGCGCGCGATTGCCGGTGCCGGCTCCTGGGGGTACTGGAGGTAGTCTTCCAGATACCAGCGCAGGTCCTCCTCATCCTGGGGCGAGAGGCTGAACGCGAAGGTGGACTCGGCCGTGCGGCGGGCGCCATCGCCTTCGAGGGCGATCTCCACCCGGTGACGGCCCTCCGGCAGGGCGTGCTGCTGGATTCGGAGCTGGAGCATGTCCGATTCTACCCGGGGCCGGGCGCGCAAGCCTCGCGACTTGGGAGACACCGGGCAGTGGAGGTTTGTTGAGGCCCGCAGGTCGGGCCTTCCCTGGGAGCGCCGGCGTCTCGCCGGCATCTCCGGAAAGATCGGCGGAACGCCGGCCATTTTTTGGTGCTCCGGAAGAAGGCCGGGCCTTCGGCCCAATATCTTGAGAATGCCGGCGGGACGCCAGCGGTCCCAGGGAAAGCCCGACCTGCCAATTCGATCACGCTGCCCCGAACGATCTCTTGGACATCGTGAGCTCGGAGACCAGGCGCAGGCAGCCTCAGCGCCTCAGAGGTGGCCGCCTCGCCTCAAGAAATGACCTGGTACTCCAGCACGTCGGCAGCTTCTTCGTTGAGCTCCGCGGCGTGGGAGTTGATGATCTCGAGGTCGCCTGCGTCCTCATCCTGGGGATCCCGGCTCCCGCGCTCGGGATCCGCGAGCAGGTCTTCGGAAACGAAACCCAGGGTCTGAACTTTCACAACAAAATGTTGGCCCTCCAGAGGGTGCATAGTCAACCCGGGCGCCTGGCCTCCTCCTTCCGCGATATCCTCTCCCCGTGGCCGTCCAGCTCAGCCTTTTCGAGTCGGAGAGCCCTGCGGGACCTCCTTCGCCTCCGGGGAGGGTCCTCGTCGCGCGCGGCGCTCTCGCCGCCGAAGCTGCCGTCCTGGAACGCCTGGCCGAGCTTCTCGACGCGGCCCGGCAGGACCCTTCCCTCCTCGCTCTTCCGGTCCGCGTCGTGGTGCCGTCGCGCAGCTTGCGGGTCCATGTGGCCGCGGCGGTCGTGCGGCACAGGTCGGCGGCGGGGGTGCTCATCCAGACCCTTCATGGGCTCGCTTTCGAGATCCTGGAGCGGGCGGGCGAGGCCGCGCCGCGGGGGCTTCCTCTGGCCGAGATCCTGTCCCAGCGCCATGCCGCGCAGGAGCCTTCCCTGCGGTCGGGGCTGGGGGATCTGGTGGATGGCTATGGCGGGGTCTCGGCCACGGCTCGCGACCTCCTCGATGCCGGGCTGGAGCCGGTCCATGCCGATGCGGCTCTCGAAGCCTTGAGCCTGGATGGTCCCTATGTGGCCAGCCGCGCGGCGGTGGAGCGCGCCCGGGCGCTGGTGCGGGTGGCGGCGCGCACGGAGGAGGAGATGCGGCGCCGCGAGATGGGCTCTCTCGGGTCGATCCTGCGGCGGGCTTCCGACCTTTTGGAGGCCGATCCCGAGCGGGTGCTGCCGGCCCGGGCCGTGCTCATCCATGGGTTTGCGGATGCGACCGGCGTGGCCTCCGATCTCCTTCAGTCGCTTTTGCGGCGCAAGCAGGCGGTGCTGGTGCTCGACCGGCCTCCGTCGTGGCAGGGGGAGGGGGTCGAGAGCGCGTTCACCGAGCGCCTGGCTGGCCGGCTCTCGCCGGTGGCGCAGATCGAGGAGGCGCCCCCGCCTCCTCTCGCCGACGTGGCTCCCCCTCGGGTCGAGCGCTTCCAGGCTCCCGGCGTCGGGGCCGAGACCCGCGAGGTGGCGCGCCGCATCCGTGCCCTGCTCGACGCCGGAGCCCGGCCCGAGGGGATCGGGATCGTGGCGCGCGATTTCTCTTCCGGGCCGGCTGCCTACCGGCTCCTCCTGTCCCGCCACCTGCGGCGGCTCGGCGTGCCGTTCTCGGCCCTGGGCACCCGCGGCGCGCTCGGCCCCATCGGCCGGCGTGCGCGCGCCTTCCTGGAGCTGCTCCGCCGCGGCGAGGACGTGCCGGCCGACCGCTGGCTCGACGCCGTGGCCGGGATCTCCGGTATCGCGTTCGTGGACCTGCGGCTCGCCTTCGCTTCGCTCGGCGCCGGCCGGCTGCGGGACGTGGCCGCGCTCCGCCCCGACCTCTTCCTCAAGGGTGTGCCCGAGTCGTTCCCCCTGCCCATCCGCCACGGGCTGCGGGAGGCGAGCCGCGAGGGCGAGGAGGCCGATCCCGACGAGACGTCGCGGGAGGTGCACGCGGTGCGGCGCCATGTGAAGGGGGACCGCATCCGCCCGGCGGTGCGCCTGGCCGGCCGGGTGCGCGAGCGGCTCGCGGGCTGGCCCGAGGAGGCGCGCGCCACGGACCATCTCTCCCGGCTGCGCGCCCTGCTCGTTCAGGACCTGGGATGGCAGGAGGAGGGTCCGGTCTTCGAGGCGCTGGAGGCGCTCGCCCGCGAGGTGCCGGAGCGCTTCACGCTGGACCGCGACGAGCTGCGGCGGCTCCTCGCCCGCGAGCTGGAGGAGGCCGGCACCGCGGACCTCGGCGGCAAGGGCGGCGGCGTGCAGGTGCTCTCGGCCATGGAGGCCCGCGGGCGCACCTTCGAGCACCTGTTCCTGATCGGCCTGAACCGGGATGTCTTTCCGCGCGGGGTGCGGGAGGATCCCCTGCTGCCGGACGACCTGCGGCGGGTGCTCCAGCGGGTCCTCCCCGATGTGCCGGTCAAGCTCGCCGGCTTCGACGAGGAGCGCTGGCTGTTCGCTCATCTGCTCTCCGCGAGCCCCGCCGTTACCCTTTCCTGGCAGGGGGTGGACGAGGACGGCAAGGCGCTCTCGCCCTCGCCGCTCCTCCGCGATGTCGGGGCGGGTGGAGCGGGGGACGTGCCGAAGGTGCCGGCGCTCTGGTCGCGGGAGGCGGCGGGGCAGGGTCCGAGGACGGCGGCGGAGCGGGCGGTGCTCGCGGCCCTGCATGGGCCCCGGAACGGGCTGGGGCGGGTGCTGGAGGTCGCGCTGGGCAGGGAGCTCGCCGCCGCCCGCCTCGCCATCCTGGACGAGATCGATCCCGACCTGCGCACGCCGGAAGGCCGCGCGGCCCGCGCCCGGCTCGGTCCCTACTACGGTTTTGTGGGTGCGATGGGAGCCCATGCCAAAGACCCGCGGCGGCGCGAGCTCTACGTCACCCACCTGGAGGCGCTGGCTTCCTGCCCCTGGCAGCTCTTCCTCCAGAAGCTGCTGCGCCTGGAGCCGACCCCCGACCCGCTGGAGATGGCGCCCGGCACCGACCCTCTCCTGCTCGGGAACCTGGCCCACGCCGTCCTGGAGCGGATCGTCCGCGAGGCAGGCGGCGGCGGGGATGTCGTCGTGGCCGTGCCCTGGCCGGCGGAGCGGGATCTCCAGGCCTGGCTGCTCGACGAATCGGCGCGGCTCCTCCAGGACGAGGGAATCTTCCTCTCCGGTCTGGCGCGGGCGCTGGCGGAGCAGGTCCGCCCGCGGCTCGACGCGGCCCGCGATTCCGACTGGGCCGAGGGGCCGCTGCCCGTGCTGCGCGCCGAGGACGAGGGCAGCCTGGAGGTGCAGGACGCCGAGGGCCGCGTCCGCTCCGTCCGCTTCCGCGCCGACCGGGTGGACCTCCTGGACGGCGGGGTCGTGCGCCGGACCGACTACAAGACGGGCAAGCCGATCTCCGATGCGAAGACGGAGGTCTATCGCCGCCGCCACCTCCTGGACCGGGTGCGGGCGGGCACCCATCTCCAGGGCGTGGCCTACCAGCTCGCGGGCCGGCTCGGCGAAATACAGGAGGCCGTGGGGCGCTATCTCTTCCTCAAGCCCGACCTGGACGTCCGCGCCTTCGAGGTGAGGCCGGAGGACCGGGAGCTGGCCGAGGTCTTCCGGGAGACGGTGCGGTCGATCCTGTCCGGCTGGGATGCCGGGGCCTTCTTCCCCCGCGTGGTGGACCCGGCCGGCCGCAACGAGCCCGGCCGTTGCAAGGTGTGCGAGGTCGCCGAGGCCTGCGTGCGCGGCGATTCGGGCGCGCGGCTGCGCCTGTTCGAATGGGCCGAGCGGACGCGGGACAACGGCGGGGAGTCTCCCGCGGAGTCGGCCCTGCTCCAGGTCTGGCGATTAGCGGAACGCTTGTCGGAAAAGACGACCAAGCCGGGCAACGGGGAGGGATCATGACGGCGGGCCGGCTCCTGGTCGGAGCTTTCGGCACGCGGCGCGACGACGAGCGCCTGCGCGAGGCCGACCGCGCGGCGCGCAAGGAGGCCCAGCGCCGCTTCGACCGGCCGCTCGTCCTGGAGGCCGGCGCCGGCACCGGCAAGACCACGACCCTGATCGGCCGCCTGCTCGCCTGGGTGCTCGGCGCGGGCTGGGACCGGATGGAGAGCGCTCTGGCCGAACGGGCCGCGGCGGGCCAGCATGTCGACGCCAGCCCCGAGCGCGTGGCGGCCGCGGTCCTGCGCGGGGTCGTGGCGATCACCTTCACCGAGGCGGCGGCGGCCGAGATGGCGACCCGGGCGTCCGAACGATTGGGCTCGCTGGCGCGCGGCGACGAGCCGCCGTCCTGGCTCGATGCCGCGGTCCTGCCGCCGCCCGAGGAGCGCACGCGGCGGGCGCGCG
>JBJMGZ010000771.1:0-10295 GCA_045807605.1 Thermoanaerobaculia bacterium
TCCAGCTTGCCGATGCCGAGGCGGTTGGTCTCGGCGTGCATCTGGTCCATGACCCGCTCTTCGTAGCTGGGCAGGTCGACGCTGCGGAAGACGCCCACCGCCGTCGGGAAGTTCGGCGGCAGGAGCTGCGCGGCGAGAAACGCCGTGGCCGGATTGTCCAGATTTTCGTCCCAGACCAGGCAGTCGTCCGCGGTGAGGCCGTCTCCCAGCGTGATCACTTCCATGTGGGTGCCGCTCATCCGGATGCCCTTGTCCCTGGCCTTGCCGAAGACCAGCGGCTTGCCGTGCTCCAGGTAGATCACGTGCTCGTCCTTGGAATCCTTCTCGGTCATGTAGGTGAAGGCCTTGTCGTTGAAGATGTTGCAGTTCTGGTAGATCTCGACGAAGGCCGTCCCCTTGTGCTCGGCGGCGCGGCGCAGGGTGTCGCGCAGGTGCGACTGGAAGATGTCCACGCTGCGGGCCACGAACGTGGCGCCGGCCCCGAGGGCGAGCGAGAGCGGGTTGAACGGATAGTCCACCGAGCCGGCCGGGGTCGACTTGGTCTTCTTGCCCAGCTCGCTGGTGGGCGAGTACTGGCCCTTGGTCAGGCCGTAGATCCGGTTGTTGAACATCAGGATCTTCACCCCGACGTTCCTGCGCAGCGTGTGGATCAGGTGGTTGCCGCCGATCGACATGGCGTCGCCGTCGCCGGTCGCGATCCAGACCTCCAGGTCCGGGCGCGACATCTTGAGGCCGGTCGCGACCGCGGGGGCGCGGCCGTGGATCGTGTGGAACCCGAAGGTGTTCATGTAGTACGGGAAACGGCTGGAGCAGCCGATCCCCGACACCACCACGAAATTAACTTTCGGAATCCCGAGCTCGGGAATGACCGACTGTACGGCCGACAGGATGGCGTAGTCCCCGCAGCCCGGGCTCCAAAGCACCTCCTGGTCGCTCTGGAAGTCCTTCTTGTTGAGGGTCGTCGGCGGCGTCTCAGTGGACATTGGCATTGAGCTCCAGAATCTCTTGAATTTTTTGGACGATCTCCTGCCGGTGGAAGGGCTGCCCCTGGACCTTGGAGTAGGAGATCACGTCCTTGAGGTAGCGGGCGCGGAGGAGCAGCGCGAGCTGTCCGAGGTTCATCTCCGGCACGAGCACCTTCTCGAAGCGCGACAGCACGTCGCCGAGGTTGAGCGGGAACGGGTTGAGGTGGCGCAGGTGGGCGCGGCTGACCCGCAGGCCCATCTTGCGCGCCGAGTTGACCGCGCCGGTGATGGCGCCGGCGGTCGAGCCCCAGCCGAGGATCAGCAGCTCGCCGCTCTCGTCGCCGTACACCTGGACGGGCGCGATGTCGTTGGCGATCCGGGCCACCTTCTCGGCCCGCAGGTGGACCATCCGCTCGTGGTTGAGCGGATCGTAGGAGACGTTGCCGGTGACCTCTTCCTTCTCGATGCCGCCGATGCGGTGCTCCAGGCCGGGCGTGCCGGGGATGGCCCACGGCCGCGCGAGCGTCTCGGGGTTGCGCTCGTAGGCGTGGAAGCCCTCCGGGTTCGTGCGGAACTCGATCTGCAGGTCGGGGAGGTTCTCCACCTGCGGCAGCTTCCAGGGCTCGGAGCCGTTGGCGATGTAGCCGTCCGAGAGCAGCACCACCGGCACCATGTAGCGGGTGGCGATGCGCACCGCCTCCAGGGCGGTGTCGAAGCAGTCCTTGGGCGACGAGGCGGCGACGATCGGCAGCGGCGATTCGCTGTTGCGGCCGAACATGACCTGGAGCAGGTCGGCCTGCTCGGTCTTGGTCGGCAGGCCGGTCGAGGGGCCGCCGCGCTGGATGTCGCAGACGATCAGCGGCAGCTCGGTCATGACCGCCAGGTTCATGGCCTCGGACTTGAGCGCGATGCCCGGGCCCGAGGAGACCGTGACTCCCAGCGCGCCGCCGAAGGAGGCGCCGATCGCCGCGCAGACGGCCGCGATTTCATCCTCGGCCTGGAAGGTGACCACGCCGTAGTTCTTGAAGTGCGCCAGCTCGTGCAGCACGTCGGAGGCCGGGGTGATCGGGTAGGCGCCGAGGTAGAGCGGCAGGCCGCTCCTGCGGCTGGCGGCGATCAGGCCGATGGCCAGGGCCGTGTTGCCGGTGATGTTGCGGTAGAGGCCGGGCTCCAGGGCCGCGGCCGGCACCTCGTAGCGCGTGTGGAAGGCCTCGGTGATGTCGCAGTAGTTCCACCCCGCCTTGAGCACCTTGACGTTGGCCTCGGCGATCTGCGGCTTCTTGGCGAACTGCTTGTTGAGCCAGGCGATGGTGCTGTCCAGCGGCCGGCTGAACAGCCAGTAGCACATGCCGAGGGCGAACATGTTCTTGCAGCGGTCCATCGACTTGTTGTCGAGGCCGCTGCCCTCCAGGGTCCGGCGGTTCATGGTCGTCAGAGCGACCTTGAAGACCCGGAAGCTCCCGAGGCTGCCATCCTCCAGCGGGTTGGAGGTGTAGCCGGCGCGGGCGAAGTTGCGGTCGTTGAACTCGTCGGTGTTGACGATGACCACGCCGTTCGGCTTGAGCTCCTTGATCTCTTTCCTGAGCGCCGCCGGGTTCATGGCCACCAGCACGTCGGGCGCGTCGCCCGGGGTGTGGATGTCGTAGTCGGCGATGCGCACCTGGAAGGCCGACACGCCGGGCAGGGTGCCGGCGGGCGCGCGGATCTCGGCCGGGAAGTCGGGCAGCGTCGAAAGGTCGTTGCCGATCAGGGCCGAAGTGTTGGTGAACTGGGTACCCGTCATCTGCATGCCATCACCCGAGTCGCCGGCGAAGCGGATGACCACCTCGTCGAGCTTCTCGTGGGCGACTTCACGTGTCTCTTTTTCTGCGACCGTCGTGCTCATGATCCTCTCTTCTGGGGAGGGGGAACCCCCTGGTAGGGGAACAGGACAAAACCGGCCGACATTGCCGGACTCGCAGCGCGATCTTACCAGACTCGGCAGGGTAGTCCGCACCACCCCCAGGGGCGGGAGCGGGGGCGGGCGGGCAACACGGACACACGGACGAACACGGACTGGCACGGACGGACACGGACAGCCTCCCGGGGAGAGGGGGGATGGGATCAACCGCTCACCCCAATTGGGTCATGAGCTCGTCCAGCTCGGCCTGGCTCAGGCCGGTCAGGGAGAGATCGGCGGTCGGACCGGCATCGACGCGGAGCGGGGCGGCCCCCAGCAGGGCGGCGAGGCCGGCGACCGTCTGGGCCTGGAAGAGCTGGCGCGGCTGGAAGCTCACGCTGCGCCCGCGGCTGCGGACGGCCGCCTGAATGACCATCACCGAGTCCCCTCCCAGGGCGAAGAAGTTGTCGTGGATGCCCACCCGGCCGCGCTGGAGCACCTCGGCCAGGAGCGCGGCCAGGGCCTCCTCGGACTCGTTGCGCGGCGCCACGAACCCTGCCGCCGCAGCATCCGGCGCCGGACCGGCCAGCAGGGCGCGGCGGTCGATCTTGCCGTTCGGGGTGAGCGGCAGGGCGGGCAGGCCGACGAAGGACTGCGGCACCATGTACTCGGGCAGCTTCTCGCGCAAGGCGTCGCGCAGGGCCGCGTGCAGGATCCCGGGGTCGGCGTCCGGGGCCAGGTAGGCCACCAGGCGCCTGGCTCCGGGCACGTCCTCGCGCACCACCACGGCGCACTCGCGCACCTCCGGCCGCGCGGAGAGCACGGCCTCGATCTCCCCGAGCTCGATGCGGAAGCCGCGGATCTTGACCTGGTGGTCGAGCCGGCCCAGGAACTCCAGCTCGCCGGCTGCCCCCCGGTATCGGCGGACCAGGTCGCCGGTCCGGTACAGCCTGGCGCCCGGCGCGCCGGAGAACGGATCGGGCACGAAGCGGTCGGCGGTCAGGTCCGGCCGGCCCAGGTATCCCCGGGCCAGCCCCTCGCCGGCGATCCAGAGCTCGCCGGGCACCCCGAGCGGCGCGGGTCCGCCCCAGAGGTCGGCCACGTAGAGCCCGGTGTTCGCGACCGGCCGCCCGAGCGGCACAGGCCCGCTCCCCTCTCCCACCGGGTGAACGGCCGACCAGACCGTCGTCTCGGTGGGTCCGTAGACGTTCCACAGCTCCCCGGCCCGCGCCCGCAGGCGATCGGCCAGCTCCCGCGGCAGGGCCTCCCCGCCGCACAGCGCCTTCAAGTCCCGGCGGCCCTGCCAGCCGGCCTCCAGCAGCATCCTCCAGGTCGCCGGCGTGGCCTGCATCGCCGTCGCCCGGGACTCTTCGAGCCGCGCCCGCAGGAGCATCCCGTCCGCGGCCTCCTCGCGGCTCGCGACCACCACGCGGGCGCCCACCCAGAGCGGCAGCAGCAGCTCCAGGACCGCGATGTCGAAGGCGAGGGTGGTCACGGCGAGCAGCGTGTCGCCCGCCCGGAGCCCCGGCTCGCGGGCCATCGAGGCCAGGAAATTCACCGCGCCGCGATGGCGCACCTGGACCCCTTTCGGCCGTCCCGTCGAGCCCGAGGTGTAGATCGCATAGGCCAGGTTTTCGGGATCCGCGAGCGCATCCAGGTCCTCCGGGCTCTCGGCCTGCCAGGCGTCCGGCCGGTTCAGCTCCACCACCCGCGACCTCGCCGGCGGCAGGGCGCCGAGCAGCTCCGAGCGGGTCAGCAGCAGCGGCGCGGCCGAGTCCTCCAGCACCCAGGCCAGCCTCTCGCGGGGATAGGCCGGGTCGAGCGGCACGTAGAAGGCGCCGCTCTTGAGCACCGCCAGCAGGCCGACCAGCAGGTCGGCCGAGCGCTCCACGCACAGGCCGACCGGGACCTCGGGCCCCGCCCCGAGCCGGCGCAGGTGGCGGGCCAGGCGGTTGGCGCGGCGGTTCAGCTCGCCATAGCTCAAGGCTTCGCTGCCGAAGACCGCGGCGACCGCCTCCGGGGTCCGCGCCGCCTGCGCCTCGAAAGGCTGGTGCATCAGCGCGCCGGGGATTGTCGAGGCCGGGGCCGCCGATCGCGCCAGCAGCTCGCGCCGCTCCGGCTCCGAAACCAGGGGGAGGGAGGAGACCGGCCGCTCCGCGGGCGCCCCGGCGACCGCTTCCAGCAGGTTGCGGTAGTGCCCGGCCATCCGCGCCGCCGTGGCCTCGTCGAAGAGGTCGCGGTCGAAGTGGATCCGCGCCTCCAGCTCCCCTTCGCGGGGCACGAGCGTGAGCACGAGGTCGAATGGCGTCCGGCCGGTCTCGACCGTCAGAGGCGATATGGAAAGGCCGGGCAGGTCCCAGTCGGGCCGCGGCGCGTTCTGGAGGATGAACAGGACCTGGAAGAGCGGCGACCGGCCGACGTCGCGGTCGAGCCGCAGCTCGTCGACCAGCTTCTCGAACGGCAGGTCCTGGTGCGCGTAGGCGCCCAGGGCCAGCTCCCGCACCCGCCCGGCGAGCTGCGCGAGGGTGGGAGCGCCGTCCAGCCGGCCGCGCAGCGCCAGGGTATTGGCGAACAGGCCGACTAGGCCCTCGATCTCGGCCTGGTTGCGGCCGGCGACCGGGGTGCCCACGACCACGTCCTCCTGGCCGCTGTAGCGGGCGAGCAGGACCAGGAACGCGGAGAGACAGGCCATGAAGGGGGTCAGGCCGAGCCTCCTCCCCGCCGTCTCCAGGCGCTCGCGCAGCCCCGCGGGGATCGGGACCGAGGTCCGGCCGCCGCGCCGGCCCGGCTCCGCGGGGCGCGGCCGGTCGGCCGGCAGCTCCAGGACGGCCGGAGCGCCGGTCAGCAGCTCCTTCCACCAGGAGAGCTGGCGCGCCAGCGTCTCCCCCGCCAGCCATTCGCGCTGCCAGACGGCGAAGTCGGCGTACTGGACGGGCAGCTCCGGCAGCAGAGCGGGGCGGCCCGTCGCGTACAGGCCGTAGAGACGGCCGAGCTCGCGGATCAGCACGCCGAAGGACCAGCCGTCGAACACGATGTGATGGACCACCAGGGCCAGCGCGTGCTCGCGCTCCCCCAGCCGGACGAGGAGGCAGCGCAGGAGCGGGCCCCGGGACAGATCGAACGGCCGCCGCGCTGCGCTCCCGGCCGCCTCCTCCAGCGCCGCTTCGCGCTCTGCCGCGGAGAGGCTGGAGAGATCGACGAACGGCAGCGATGTCCAGAGCGGCCAGAGGGTAGAAGCGGGCGCGACCACCTGCGCAGCGCCGCCGGGGACCTCCTGGAAAGAAGTCCGCAGCGCTTCGTGACGGCGGACCACCTCGGTCAGGGCGCGGGCGAGCGCATCCACGGCGAGATCGCCGGCGAGTCGGATGCCGCCGGCCAGGTTGTACGCGGATCCGCCCGGCTCCAGGCGGTCGAGGAACCAGAGGCGCTGCTGCGCGAACGACAGAGGCGCTTGAGCCAGAGACGCCCGGCTGCGCAGACCGGGCCATCCTCCCAGCTCGCGGACCGTGCGGTCGAGGAGCTCCCGGACCTCGCCGTCGGTCAGGACGCCCAGCTCCGCCGGAGCGCCTCCGATCTCCTTCTCCCCCTGGCTGGCGAGCGCCCGCTCCGCGATCCGGGCCGCGAGGCCGGCCAGGGTCGGCGCTTCGAAGAGGATGCGCGGCGGCAGCTCGACGCCCAGGAGGGTGCGCACCCGGGCCACCACCTTCATCACGAGGAGCGAGTGGCCGCCGAGCTCGAAGAAGTCCGCGTCCCGCCCGAACCCGTCGACGCCGAGCGCGTCGCGCCAGATCGCGGCGAGCCGCTCTTCGAACAGGCCTCGCGGCGCGTCGGCCTCGGCCGCGGGCCGGGGAGCCTCGGGAGCCGGCAGCGCCTTGCGGTCGACCTTGCCGTTCGGGGTCAGCGGCAGCGCGTCGAGGTGGACGAACAGGGAGGGGACCATGGCCTCCGGCAGCTCGCTCCGCACCCAGCCGCGCAGCTCGGCCGTGTCAGGGGCTGGCTCTTGCCCGTGGGCGACGACGTAGGCCACGAGCTGCCCGTCCCGCGCGACCGCCACGGCGCGGGCCAGGCCCGGATGGCGCTCCAGCCGGGCTTCGACTTCCCCCAGCTCGATGCGATGGCCGCGGATCTTGACTTGATGGTCCAGCCGGCCGAGGAACTCCAGCTCGCCCCGGTCGTGCGCGAGGACCCGCCAGCGCGCCAGGTCGCCCGTACGATAAAGGCGCGCGCCTAGCGCGCCGCCCGGACAATCGCGTTCGCCCGGCGCGAACGGGTCGGGCACGAAGCGCTCGGCCGTCAGATCGGGCCGGGCCAGGTAGCCGCGCGCGACCCCGGCTCCGCCGATGAACAGCTCCGCGGGCACGCCGAGCGGGGCCGGCTGCCCGGCGCGGTCGAGCAGGTAGATCCGCGTGTTCGCGATCGGCCGGCCGATGGGCACCGGCCCCTCCCCGGCCTCGACCGTGTGGGTGGCGGACCACACCGTGGTCTCGGTGGGGCCGTACATGTTGAGCAGGTCGCCTTCGAGGCGCCCGGCGAGACCGGCCGCGAGGGCCGGGGGCAGGGCCTCCCCTCCGAGCAGCAGCTTGCGCAGGGAGCGCAGATCCTCGCCGTCGAGCGCCTGGGCGAGAGAGGGCGTGCACTGGAGATGGGTGGCGCCGTGCTCCGCGATCTGCGGGCCGAGCGGCCGTTCCTCGTCCGGCAGCACGACCCGGAAGCCGCGGGCGAGCGTCCAGAGCAGCTCCAGGACCGAGATGTCGAACGACAGGCTCGTCACCGCCATCCAGGTGCCGGGCTCCGTGCCCAGGACGGCGTCCATGCCGGCGAAGAAGCTCAGCACGTTGCGGTGGGTGACCTGGACGCCCTTGGGCCGGCCGGTCGAGCCCGAGGTGTAGAGGACGTAGGCGAGATGGTCCGGAAGGCTGGAAGCGGCAGGCCCGCCGGCCGGGTTTCCCTCCAGGGAGGTGATCACCACGCCAGCGCCCGAGTCGGCCAGCATGAAGGCGCGGCGCTCCTCGGGATAGGCCGGGTCGAGCGGCAGGTAGGCCCCTCCCGCCTGGAGCACGCCGAGCACCGCGGCCACCATGGAAGGCGAGCGTTCCATCTGGATGCCGACCGGCACGTCCGGCCCGACGCCCAGGCGCCGCAGGTGGCTGGCGAGACCCGCGGCGCGCGCCAGCAGCTCGGCATACGTCCAGGACTCGCCGCGGCCGAGGACGGCCACGGCGTCCGGGGTGCGCGCGGCCTGCTCCGCGATCTGCTCGTGCACCAGGCCCTCGGGCACGACGGCCGCGGTGCGGTTCCAATCCTCGAGCAGCAGGCGCCGCTCTTCCGGGGGCAGGAGCGGCAGCTCGGACAGGCGATGTCCCGATACCAGCGCCGATACCAGCGCCGATACCAGCGGGGCCTCGGCCAGGCCGGCGAATAGGGTCCGCAGCCGCGCGGCCATGCGCTCGGCCGTCGCCCGGTCGAACAGGTCGGTGGCGTACTCCAGGCGCAGGCGCAGGCGGCTGGAGGTTCGCGTCCGGACGCGAGAGATGGACAGGGTCAGGTCGAGCTTCGCGGTGCCCGTGCCGGAGTCGAGCGGCTCGACCGACAGTCCGGGCAGGCGGAGCGTTTCGGTCTCCCCCTCGCGGTAGCTGAAGAGCACCTGGAAGAGCGGATTGCGCGCCAGGTCGCGCTCCGGGTGCAGCGCCTCGACCAGGGCCTCGAACGGGATGTCCTGGTGGGCGACCGCCTCCAGCGCCTCGTCCCTCACCCGCTCCAGCAGCTCCAGGAAGCCTGGATCGCCGCTCGGCTCGGCATCCATCCGGGAGCGCAGGACCAGGGTGTTGGCGAACAACCCGATCAGCGGCTCCGTCTCGGCCCGGCCGCGGTTCGCGACCGGCGTGCCGACCGCCACCTCGGCGCCTCCGGTGTGCTTCTGGAGGAAGGCGAAGAAGCCCGCGAGCAGCACGTGGAACAGGCTGCACCGCCGGCCGCGCGCCAGGGCTTCGAGCGGCTCCAGGACCTCGGCCGGCAGCTCGAACGCGAGGTGATCGCCGCGGTAGCTCTGCACGGGCGGCCGGGGCCGGTCGGTCGGCAGCCCTTCGAGACTCTCCACTCCTTCCAGCCGCTTGCGCCAGTGGTCGAGGAGAGCCTCCAGGGCCGGTCCGCGCAGGTGGCGCACCTGCCAGTCGGCGAAGTCGGCATATTGGAGAGGCAGCCCGGGGAGCGGAAGGCCGGCATACAGCGCTTCCAACTCGCGGGCGAGGACGCCGGCCGACGGGCCGTCGCAGACGATGTGGTGCAGGTTGAGCAGCAGGCGGTGCTCTTCAGGACCGAGGCGCAGCAGGAGCGGGCGCAGGAGAGGGCCGGCCGCGAGATCGAACGGCCGCCGGCTCTCCTCGCGGACCAGCCGCTCCGCCTCGCTCTCCCGGACCTCGATCACCGGCAGCGCGAGATCCCGGGACAGGACCACCTGGACCGGCTCGCCGTCCACCTCCCGGAACACGGTGCGCAGGATCTCGTGCCGGCGCGCGATCCCGGCGAGGCTGCGCTCCAGGGCGGGCACGTCGAGCGGGCCGGAGAGCCGCCAGATCAGCGGCACGTTGTAGACCGCGGTCCCGGGCTCGAGCTG
Source organism: Thermoanaerobaculia bacterium (assembly GCA_045807605.1). Taxonomy (GTDB): domain Bacteria; phylum Acidobacteriota; class Thermoanaerobaculia; order Multivoradales; family UBA5704; genus DATMER01. The sequence continues at coordinate 9,458 of JBJMGZ010000771.1, forward strand.
CTCCAGGAACCAGAGCCGCCGCTGCGCGAAGGAGAGCGGGGCGCTTTCGCGTCTCCCGCGCCGCAGCGTCTCGGAAACCGTCCCCCGGGCCTCCTCCACCCGGCGGGCCAGCTCGGCGACCGTGGGGGCCTGGAGGAAGCGGCCCAGAGGCACCTCGACGCCCAGCTCCCGGCTCAGACGGGCGAGCAGCCGGGTGGCGAGGAGAGAATGGCCGCCGCGCTCGAAGAAGCCGTCGTGGACGCCGACCGTTCCGGCGGGGAGCAATTCCGACCACATCCCGGCGAGCCGCCTCTCCAGGGGCGTCCGGGGCTCGACCGACGCGGCCTCCGGTTCGGGAGCGGGCAGGGCGTCGCGGTCGATCTTGCCGTGCGCGCCAACCGGCAGCTCGGGCAGCACCACGAAGGCCGAGGGCACCATGTAGGAGGGCAGCCGGGAGCTGAGCAGCTCCTGCAGCTCTTCTTGCAGCCCGCCGTCCGCGGCTACATAGGCGACGAGTCGCCGAGGCTCGTCCCGCGCCAGGACGACGGCCTCGCGCACCGCCGGATGCTCCAGCAGCGCCGCCTCGATCTCGCCCAGCTCGATGCGGAAGCCGCGCACCTTGACCTGGAGGTCCACCCGGCCCAGGAAGTCGATCGAACCGTCCGGGAGGTGGCGCACCCGGTCGCCCGTCCGGTACAGCCGGCCGCCGGGCGTCGGGCTGAACGGATCGGGCACGAACCGCTCCGCCGTCAGCTCCGGGCGGTCGAGGTAGCCGCGGGCCAGCCCCTCGCCCGCGAGGTGAAGCTCGCCAGGCACCCCCGCCGGCGCCGGCTCCCCGCGGGCGTCCAGCAGGTAGACC
>JBJMGZ010000772.1:0-9132 GCA_045807605.1 Thermoanaerobaculia bacterium
GGTCATTGTTGTGCTGTCCAGAAGAGCGAAGCGCCAGGTTGATTACTAGCGAGGTTCGCCCGGCCGCCATCAAGGCCGGACGATGATCGGCTTGAATCGACGGGCCCGTCCAAACTCTGGCCGGCGAAAGGAGGGATAGGGTGAACGCTACCACTGTGCTGGATCTCAGGAGCATCGAGGCAGGCCGCCTCACGAGGGTGCTGCCGCCAAGGCCTTTGGACATCGTCATCGTCAAGTTGCGCACGACACAGCGCTCCGTGCGACGTCTCGCCGCCGCGGCCGGGCTGGAAGCGGAGGCTACCGGGGTACGGCAGCCGATCCTCGCCTCCCTGATGGAGCGGGGATATGTATCCGAGATCGTTCCTGTGTTCCCGGCGCCTCAGCCTTTTGCGGAGGGCAGGGGACCGGCACGGGCGTTGGCCGCCGCAGTCCTCGACTCACCCGTCAGCTTGAAAAGGGCGCGGGGGCTTTGCACGATCAGGGTGGATCGCGGCACCAATGCGGAGGCTCTCGCCGAGCACCTCAACCAGCAATCGGAAGAGGTGGAGTATGCCTATGTCCCCCCTGTGAAGTATCCGTTCTTCCCGCCCCGCCGCAGGAAGTCTCGCGCTCGAAAGGCAGCCGCGGCATCCAACGATCCTCTCGCCTCACGGCAGTGGAGCCATGGCACCGTCAGAGTTCATCAAGCCCGCGCCAGCCGGGGATTTGTCGAGGCCGACGGTATTCTGGTTGCCGTTGTCGATTCGGGAATCGATCGCGAGCACCCGGACCTGGATGGAGCGGTCGAGGAGTACGTCAACTTCCACTCGGCCACCGAGGATGATCGGGACTATGTCGGTCATGGAACTCACGTTGCCGGGATCATTGCAGCCGAGATCAACAACCGGGTAGGCATTGCAGGACTGTGCGCAGCTCGCCTCCTGATCGCGAAAGGGCTCCCGCGGGCGGGGACCCCCTGGAATGCGGACAGTTATTACAAGGCTCTGGCCTATCCGATTGACCGCGGAGCCAAGGTGGTGAACCTGAGCCTTGGGGGAGCCATCGATCCGGGCGAGCGGGACATCATCGCCGACCTGCTGGACGCAGGAATTGTGGTTGTGGCTGCGATGGGCAACGAGTTCGAGCAAGGCAATCCGATTGAATATCCCGCCGCTTATGACGGCGTCATCGCGGTCGGTGCCTCCGACGAGATCGATCGTCGTGCCAGCTTCTCCTGCACGGGCGCTCACATTGCTCTTGTAGCGCCGGGTGTCAACATTCTCTCGACGGTGCCCCGCTACCCCTCGGAGTTTGCCCAGAACCTGGACTACGACTCGTGGCCCGGGACTTCCATGGCTACGCCTCACGTGAGCGCAGCGGTAGCGCTCCTGCTGGCTAAATCCCCGGGCCTGTCTCCGAGCGATGTGCGCAAGCGCATCATGGACACCGCAGACCATGTGCCCGGGCAGACCCGGCGCAATGAGGAGTACGGCTCCGGTCGCTTGAACATCGCGAGCGTTTTGGCCTGACGCAGGACAGGAGCCTGCTAGACTGGAGGTGAAAGGGGGTAGGCCATGCAGATCGTAGTCAAGGCCGCCAAGAACCAGGACAAGGATCCTCTCGATGTCATTACCAGCAGTGTTGCCGAGACACTGGGGAGCCGTGACAAGCAGGCGGTGGTCTCAAAGGTCTTTCCCGCGCAGACTACCGGCCACAGGGCTCGACTCTACACAGTAGAGCTTCCCGACGACCTGCCGGCCAAAGACTTGAATCGAGTCGTCGAACGGCTGTCCCGCCAGGAGGCTTTCGAATACGCCGAGCTGCCTGCTGCGAAACGGCCGTTGATACCCTGAAACCCGGAAACCAGTAAGCCCCCTACAACCGCCCGCCCACCCCCGTGCTCGGGCCGTAGAGGATGGCGTTGAGCAGGATCGGGGTGGTGGCCCGCCAGAAGAGGCGGAAGGCGGGGTCCTGGGCGAAGAGGACGACGCCTCCACGGCCGCGGGTCTCCATTCCGACGAGGAGCGAGCCGGAGAGGCGCTCTTCGGCCTCGGGCCAGGCGAAGCCGGCCACCACGGGGTCGCCTTCCGCCACCAGCACGTCCTTGCGCGGATCGCCCGTGGTCTTGAGCACGATCGTGCCCTCGTAGAGCACCTTCGGCGACGTGCGCAGGCCCAGGGTCAGGGGATGGTTGGGACGCATCCGCGTCGCCAGGATCGCTCCCGGCGTGAAGATCGGACGGCTCTCCAGGCTCTTCTCGGCCTCGGTCTCGCCGCCTTCCGGATCTTCGTTGGCCTCCTCGTCGTGGTCGTCGTCCTTCTTCTTCGGCTCCCAGCTCTTGATCCCGGTCATCTCCTGCTTCTGGAGCCATTCGATGGAGTCGCCGATCGCCACGAGCACGCCGCCGCCCTTGACCCAGGCGTCCACGGTCTCCTTGCCGCGCGGGCCGAGCGCCTCTTCGTAGTTGCCGCTCGGCAGGATCAGGACGTCGAGCTCCGAGAGGTCCAGCTGGGCGAGCTGCGCCAGGTCCAGGCGGTCGTGCGGCATGCCGATCTGCTGGTCGAGCAGGTGCCAGAGGAATCCGAACGACGTGGGATCGACCCCGGCCCCGCTCACCAGGCCCACCCGGACCGGTTTCACCGCTTCGACCTCGTTCGAGCCCAGCGAGATCCCCTTCATGTCGTAGGAGGAGTCGATCGCCCGGGCCGTGAGGCCGTTGTCCACCAGGAGCTTCTGCACGACCTCGCCGATGTTCCCGGGATTGCCGCGGCGCGGGATGAACAGCGTGCCGGCCGGCATCTCGCCCCCCGTTCCGAGGCCGCCCATCGCCACCCGGTGGAGGATGCGGCGCTTCTGGAGCTCCGCGGCGAAGCGATAGCCGGCGATCCCCTGCGGCGGCACCAGGAAGCCGAGGTCCGCTTCGTCCCTTCCGCCCTGGATGCCGCCCGTGGCCTCGGTGAGCGAGCGCAGGCCCGGGGGTGCGGTCGGGGCCACCCAGGTGTCCACGTTGAAGGCGTAGGGGAGCGACCAGGCCGTGATGTCGTAGAACTGCACGCTCAGGTTCTGCTCCAGCCGCTGGCGCTGGCGCTCGACGAAGGCCTCGCTCATCGGCGACTCGCGCTCGAGCAGGGCTTCGACGAGATTGCCCAGCGGCTGCGTGGTCGAGACCACGTAGGTGCCGGGAGGAAAGCGTTTGACCGCGTCGCCACCGAGCCCGCCGTCGTCATCCGTCATGCTGCGCGCCGCGATCTCGGTCGCCTGGGTGGTCTGCTGGACCCGGATGCCGTGCAGGGCGAGCAGGTCCGCCAGGGCGCGCGATTCGGGCTGGTCTCCGGACCAGAGGTAGGCCCGCGGCTCGGAGGCGGCCTTGAGCCGGTTGGCCACGAAGTCCTCCAGCAGCTTGCGGCCGTTGGCCGAGGCCGTGCGCAGCGTGGTGAGCGAGGTGGTCAGGTGGCGCGCCACCCGGTCGGCGAGCGTGAGCATCGTGCCGTCCGGCAGGGCCAGCGCGAGGCCGCCCCGGCCGCCGCCCGCCATCTCGTAGGTCATGCCCACGGCGCCGCGCAGGCTCGGGTAGGAGTCGCCGTACCCGGGATAGAAGAGGTCGTAGTTCTCGCCCTTGAAGTAGACCCAGCCGAGCTTGTCGAAGACCTCGGCGTTGCCGCGGCCGAAGGTCTCCAGCCAGGAGACGACCCGGCGGTCGATCTGCGGATGGATCGGCTCGGCCGCCGGCGGGAAGAAGTAGCTCGAATCGCTCCCCATCTCGTGGAAGTCCACGTACACCTGCGGCTCCCAGGAGCGGTAGGCGGCGATCCGGCTGCGGGTCTCCTGCTGCGAGGCCCAGGCCCAGTCGCGGTTGAGGTCGATCAGGTAGTGGTTCTGGCGCCCGCCCGGCCAGGCTTCCCAGTGTTCGGCCGCGGAGCGGCTCGGGTTGGGCTCGGCGCCGCGCCGCTGCTCGTAGCCGCTCACATAGCGCTCGCGGCCGTCGGGGTTCGAGAGCGGATCGATCAGGACGACCATGCTGTCCAGCATGCGGGTCATGGACCCGGTGCCATCGCCCTGGCCGGCGGCGAGGAGGTACGCGACCCCCATGGCCGCCTCGGCCGAGGAGGATTCGTTGCCGTGGACGCCATAGGCCAGCCAGACCACCAGCGGCGCGCGGGCGGCGATCCGGTCGCGCTCGGGCTCGGGGAGGTTCGTCGTGTCGGCCAGGCGCTGGTGCTCCTGCCGGATCTCTTCCAGGCGCTCGAGGTTCGCGGGGCTGCTGATGGCCACGAGCATCAGCGGCCGGCCCTCGTAGGTGCGGCCGTACTCCCACATCTTGACGCGCGGCGAGGCCGCGGCCAGCTGCTCCAGGTAGCTGACGATCCGGTCCCAGTGGGTGAAGCGCGTGCCCAGGGAGTAGCCCAGGAACGCGTCGGGACGGGGCACCCGCTCGTCGACGGCGGGGAGATCGAGCGCCTCCCCGGCGGAGAGCGGCGCGATGATCCCCTCCATCATCCCGGTTGCCTTGCCGGCTGGAGCCTCGGCCCCGGCAGCGACGGAAAAGAGGATCGCCAGCAGGACGGCTGGAAAAAACTTGCGGAACATGACTCGTAGCCCTCTTTCGGGGGCCGGTGACAGGCGGCCCCGACCCGCAAACGCGGGGGAAATCACATCAAAACCCCGTGTGCTCAAGAAACGACGACGCTCTCCGAGGAGATGTTGAGCCTCTTCATCATCTCATGGAGCGTGGTGGGCTTGACCTGCAGCAGCTCGGCCGCCCGTTTCTGGACCCCGTTCGAGGCCTGCAGCGCCTTGATGATGATCTGGCGCTCGTACTCGCTGACCGCTTCCTTGAACGCGATGCCGTTGGCCGGCAGGGTCGGCGGCGGCAGCCCCGCGGACTCGGGATGGCGCACCTGCGGCGGCAGCAGGTCGACCCCGAGCACCTCGCCCGTGGAGAGCACCACCGCGCGCTCGATCACATTCTCCAGCTCGCGGACGTTGCCCGGCCAGTGGTAGTCGAGCAGCGCCTCCATGGCCTGGGGGGAGATGTCGCGGATCTGCTTCTCGTTCTCCCGCGCGTAATGGGCGAGGAAGTGCTGGGCGAGCATCGGGATGTCCTCGGTGCGCTTGCGCAGCGGCGGCAGGGTGACCGTGATCACGTTCAGACGGTAGAAGAGATCCTCGCGGAACATCCCCTGCTGCACGGCGGCGTCCAGGTCGGCGTTGGTGGCGGCGATGATCCGCACGTCCACCTTGATCGTCTCGACGCCGCCCAGGCGCATGAACTCCTTCTCCTGGATGACGCGCAGCAGCTTCGACTGCGTGTCGATCGGGATGTTGCCGATCTCGTCGAAGAAGATGGAGCCGCCGGTGGCCATCTCGAACAGCCCCTTCTTGTTGGCCACGGCGCCGGTGAACGCGCCGCGCAGGTGGCCGAAGAGGTTGCTCTCCAGCAGGTCGGCCGGCATGGAGCCCGAGTTGACCGTGACGAACGGTCCATGGGAGCGGCGCGAGTGGTGGTGGATCGCCTTGGCCACCAGCTCCTTGCCCGTGCCGCTCTCGCCAAGCACCAGGATGTTGCTCTTGGACGGCGCCGCGAGCTGGATCAGCTCGTAGACCTGCTGCATCGGCTTGCCCTTGCCGATGATGTTGTCGAAGCCGAAGCGCTGGCGGAGCTGCTCGCGCAGCGACTTGTTCTCGGTCGTCAGGCGCCGCTGCTCCAGCCCCTTGCGCAGCGTGAGCAGGACCTCCTCGTTCTTGAACGGCTTCGGGATGTAATGGAACGCCCCGTCGCGCATGGCGTCGATGGCGGTCTCGATCGAGGAGAAGGCGGTGATCACCACCACGATCACGTCCGCGTGGCGCCGGCGGATCTCCTTGAGCACCTGCATGCCATGCATGCCGGGCAGCATGAGATCGAGGAGGACGAGATCGATGTCCTCGCGGTCGAGGACGTCCAGCCCCTCCTCGCCGGAGAACGCGGAGTGGGTGACGTGCCCCTCTTTCCGGAGGAGCGCAGTCAGGACGTCCTGCAGGACCTCCTCGTCGTCGATGATCAGGACGTTCATGGGGTCGTGGTCGTGATGCGGGGCAGCTCGACGACGAAGCTGGCGCCGGTTTCTTCACCCGGATGGCCCGGCTTGCTCGACGCTTCCAGCCTGCCGCCGTGGCGGCGCACGATCTCGCTGCTGATCGAGAGGCCGAGCCCGGTGCCGCCGCGGTTGAGCTTGGTCGAGTAGAACGGCTGGAAGATCGCTTCCAGCTTCTCGGGCGGGATCCCCGGCCCGGTGTCCTCGACGTGCACGCGCGCCTTGTCGCCGTCCGCTTCCACGCGGATCGTGAGCCGTCCGCCTTCGGCGCGGTTGCAGGAGCCCGGGAACCCCGGCGTGCCCGCGGTCGGAGCCATCGCATCGAACGCGTTGACGATGAGGTTCGTGAACACCTGTTGCAGCTCTCCGTCGCAACCCAGGACCACGACATCGGCGTGCTCGGGAAGCTCCCACACCATCCGGATCCGCCGCTTCTCCAGCCGCTCGCCGAGGAGGTCCACGCACTCGGTGAGCAGCGGCACGAGCGCGACCGGCCGGCGCTCCTTCTGCCGGTTGCGCGCGAACTCGAGGAGGTTGTTGACGATCCGCGCGGCGCGGAAGGTCTGGCGCTCCACCTTCTTCAGGAGCTCGTGGTGCGGATGCCCCTCGGGCGTGTCCGAGAGGAGCATCTGGGCGTAGCTGGAGATGCCGGTGATCGGCGTGTTGACCTCGTGCGCGACGCCGGCGGCGAGCATGCCGAGCGCGGCCAGCCGGTCCTGCTCCTTGAGCGCGTTCTCCATGGCCACGCGCTCGGAGACGTCGTGGACCACCAGAACGCGCAGCGGCTGCCCGGTCTTCCGGGCTTCCTCCGTGTCGCTCCCGCTGAACACCGCCACGCTGACCTGGAGATAGCGCTCGCGGCCGGACGGGTCGCACCAGCTCACTTCGACGGGGCCCTTGCCGGTCTCGGGCAGCGGATCGACCGGCAGCACCTCGGAGAGCTCGCGGCCGATCAGCTCGTTGCGCTCCCTGCCCGAGATCCGCGAGAACGCGGCATTGGCCGAAACCAGCCGGTCGTCCGAGCCGAGCACCGCGATGCCCGCGGGCGAGGACTCGAAGATGCCGGCGCTGTAGCGCTGGAGGCTGCGGACCTCCTCCAGCTGCACGTGGAGCTGGCCGAGGAGCTGGGCGTTCTCGATCGCCAGCGCCGCCTGGTTGAGCAGGTGGCGGATCAGCTCCGTGTCGTCGCTGTTGAGCGGCGTCTGGTCGTGGCGGAAGCCGGTGAAGACGACGCCGACGCCCCGTCCCCGCACGGTGAGCGGGAAGGCGTAGCGGTAGCCGGCGATGAACACCTCCTGGACCGGCGAGAGCTCCTCCAGCGGCAGCGCCAGCCCGGAGAGGCCGAGCACGTCCTTGCGCCAGAAGCCCTCGCCGAGCGCGTCGAACGGGATGCGCTCGGGCAGCCCCGGCTCCAGCCGCACCGCGGCGAGAGCGGAGCCCTGGGCGAGGAAGAGGTTGGTGCGCTCGATCTCGACGCCGTCCTCGATCTGCTGCAGGAGCGCGGTGCAGAGGCGGCCGAGATCGCGCTCGTGCAGCAGCTCGCGGCCGAGCTCGGAGAGAGCGCGGCGCTTGCCGAACGTCCCGCGGTACTGCATCCGCTCGAGCACCGCCGAGAGCCCGGCCCGGGTCGGCACCAGCAGGCCCGCGATGCCGAGGCCGGCGGCGAACGACAGGAGGTTGCGCGCCAGCGTCAGCTCCTGCGAGATGCCGCGGTCGATCGCCAGGTTCACCAGCGAGAAGCCGATGATGCCGAGCAGCAGCGTCATGGTCATGGAGATCGTGTCGCGGACGATGACCTCCATGTCCCACAGCTTGTAGCGCAGGATGGCGTAGGCGAAAGCCAGCGGCACCAGCGCCAGCGGAACGACCGCGATTGCTCTCAGCAGCTCCGGCCCCTGGAACCCTGCCACGACCGGAATTCCGTGGAGGAGCAGGAAGGGGACGTAGCCGCCCGCCAGCCCGAACGCGATCCACTGGGTCTGCCGCCGCTGCTCCCAGCCGTGGCGCCGCACCAGCCGCCAGACCAGGAGGGCTACCGACACCCCGGCGTAGACCACGAGGTGGGCCATCTCGACCCGGTCCAGGGTGCGGATGCGCGCGTCCGTGGGCGTGCCGAAGATCCATCGCCCGCCGGCCAGCGCCAGGTCGAGCTGCAGGGCGAGCATCGCCGCAGCCGGCAGGTAGAGGAACGGGATCCATCGCCGCGCACGGTTGTCTTCCGGAGCCAGGGGCGAAGGGAAGACCAGGAACAGATGGAGCGTCAGGGCCGGCAGCAGGATCCGGGAGACCGTATCTCCGACATGGACCAGGAGGTACGCATAGTCGATCGGCGGCACCGCGGACAGCAGGTAGGTGGTGGCCGAGGCCAGGCACCAGAAGAAGAACAGGAGCCCCTGATCCGCGTTCTGGCGGAGCAGCGTGTACAGGCCGATCAGCAGGTAGACCACGCCGATCAGGGCGAGGATCAGGTACGGGACGTCGACGTCGAGCGCCGGCCGGTCATAGACGACCTGGACGGGCAGCCCTCCGCGCAGGACGAGCAGCTCGGTCTGGTTCTCCCTCCGCAGATGCTCGGCCAGGGTGGCCGGGCCGCCGACCTCGGCGCCGTTGGCCAGCATGATCTGGTCGCCCGGCTGGAGGCCGGTCGCGGGATCGTCCACCACGGCGACGTTCACGACCCCGCTCGCCCAGTCGGTCCGCTCCACCTGGAACCCCAGCGGCTGGAACGACTGCACCTTGCGGAGCACGCTCACGCCCCCCAACGACACGGCAACCAGCGCCAGCGTCAGGGCGAAGATCAGTCGAAGAGCGCGTATTCGAGTCATTGCGGGAGAAATCCCGGTCCCCACCCGCGAGTAGCAGTAACCATGCCACTTGAACGGAAGTTTGAATTGCCTCTAACCCCTCGTTTTTACGAGGTTTTCCGGAGTTTGGTCCAAGCTTCCGGATGGAATTCATTTTAATGGATTCAAGCGGTTGGGGGGCCATAAGGAACCCTCCGCTGTAGAGACGCCCCGTGGGGCGTCTCCTCCGGATCGAAGATCGGTGAACGGGTCAACCTGCCAAAATGCCATTGGGC
>JBJMGZ010000773.1:0-6525 GCA_045807605.1 Thermoanaerobaculia bacterium
GTCCTCGGTGACGAAGCGGGCCATCAGGGAGGGCTTCTTCGCCCGGCCCTTGGCCTGGGTGACGACGAGCATCCAGTCGCCGCCGGGGGAGAGGGAGGACGCGACGATCTCCACCTCTTCGCCGAGGTACCAGGGGAGCGGGGCGCGGGTGGGGTCGAGCTGGCGGGAGGCGCGATCCTCCTCGCGCGCGGCGGACTGCTTGTCCTTGTTCTCCTTGATGACCCGGAAGAGCCGCTCCTGCTCCTCGTCGACGTAGCCGGACTCCTCGTCCTCGGCCGGGTCCTTGGCGAGCGCCAGCTCGGCGGGCTGGAAGAGCGTGCCCGCGACGAGGTCGAAGACGAAGGTTGCGTCCCCGCGCTGGAAGGCGATCCGGTTGTCGCCGGCAAGGAAGCGGGGCTCCCCCTCCTCCTCCTCGGTGCGGGTGATCTGGCGGATGGTCCCGGTCTGGAGGTCCTTGAGGAAGACGTCGCCCTGCCGGGCGTAGGTCTTCCAGCGCCGGTCGCGGCTCAGGTCGCCGCCGGGAGCATCGGCCTTGCCGCGGTCGCCGAGCGCGACGAGAGTCTGGAGCCCGCTCTCCAGGTCGACCCGGATGAGGTCCTTCTGCTCCTCGCCGTTGCGCTTGCGCAGGTAGTAGACGGAGCGGCCGTCGTCCGACCAGTAGGGGTCCTCGGGCGGGTTCCCGATCCAGTCGGGATGGGCCATGATCGTTTCGAGCGTGGGCTCTCCGGCGGCGGCAGCGGCGGCGGCGGCGGCCGGCCAGGGGAGGAGCATCAGGGCCAGGGCGGCGGCGGTGAGGCTGCGATGGGTCTGGGGCATGTCCATGTCCTCGAAAAGATCCTCCAAAAAGCTGCCGCGGAAGGGTAGCATCTCCGCGTGTCCGATTCTCTGATCCGGCTGCGGCCCTGGCCCGACATCCTCTACGTCAGCCAGGGGCGCACGGTTCTCGCCACGGACCGCGACGGCTTCTTCGACGACGGTCCCCAGCGCGGCCTGTTCGTGCACGAGACGCGGCTCGTCTCCCGCTGGCGCTGGCTCGTGGACGGCCGTCCCTGGAACCCGGTCGCGCTCTCCAATGTGGACCAGGGCTCCTGGCTCGGCTACTACGTCGTGCTGCCCCCCGGGGCCGATCCCGGCGAGCAGGACCATGGGAGCGGCCACATGAAGGCCGATTCCGAGCAGACCCTGGAGCTGCGGCTCTCCCGCTCCGTCGGCGGCGGCGTGCGGGAGGAGGCCGACCTCGCCAACTTCAGCCAGCAGACGACGCGCTTTACCTTGGCGGTCGAGGTCGGGGCCGACTTCGCGGACCTGGCGGAGACCTTCGCGGGCGAGGAGCGGCAGCAGCGCGGCGAGCTGCGGCGGAGCTGGCGGGAGCTGGGGGACGCCTGGGAGCTCGCCTTCGACTACCAGGCTGAGAACGGGCAGGAGCGGATCGACCGCGGGCTCGTGCTCCGCATCGAGCATGCCGGCTCCCCTCCGGCCTGCGAGGACGGCCGGATCTCCTTCCCGGTGGAGCTGGCGCCGGGCGGCTCCTGGCACTGCTCCCTGACTTTCCTTCCCCGGATCTCGGACCTCAATGTAGGGGCGGGGCTTGCCCCCGCCCGGGAGGGGGTAAACCCCTCCCCTACATTCCTGGAGGAGGCCGCGAGCTTCTCCACGCCGGAGAGCGGCACCCTGGCGCCGGTGGTGATCGGCGCGCTGGCGCAGGCGCGGCGCGACCTGGCGGCCCTGCGCCTGCCCGACCTCGACGAAGGGGAGCGCTCGTGGACCCTGGCCGCGGGGCTGCCGCTCTACATCGCCCTCTACGGCCGGGACGTCCTGACCGCGTCCTGGCAGGCAGGCATTCTGGGGCCGGAGATGATGGATGGCACCCTGCGCGCCCTCGCCCGCCGCCAGGGCACGGTGGTGGACGACTGGCGCGACGAGCAGCCCGGCCGCATGCTCCACGAGGCCCACACCGGCCCGCTCGCCGCGCTCGGCTACAACCCGCGGGCGCGCTACTACGGCTCGGCGACCACGTCCGGCTTCTACCCGGTGGTGCTCTCCGAGCTCTGGCACTGGACCGGCGGCCGGGAGCGGGTCCGGCCGCTGCTGGGCCCCGCGCTGGAGGCCCTGCGCTGGCTGGAGCGCTCCGCGAACGAGGACGGCTTCTTCGACTACCGCACGCGCTCGGCCCAGGGGACGGTCCACCAGGCCTGGAAGGACTCGCCCGGGGCGATCGTGGACGCCGAGGGCCGGCCGGTCGAGCCGCCCATCGCCACCTGCGAGGAGCAGGCGTTCGTCTACGTGGCGCGGCTCCATCTCTCCGAGCTGTTCTGGTGGATGGGGGAGAAGGATGAGGCGAAGCGGCTCTTCCACCAGGCCGGGGAGCTCAAGAAGCGCTTCAACGACGCGTTCTGGATGGAGGACGAGGGCTTCGTCGCCCTGGGGCTCGACGCGCAACGCCGGCCGATCCGCTCGGTCACCTCGAACCCCGGGCACTGCCTGGCCGCCGGGATCGTGGACGCGGAACTGGTGGAGCGGGCCGCGGCGCGGATGTTCGAGGACGACCTCTGGAGCGGCTGGGGGGTGCGGACGCTGTCGGCGCGGAACCCGGCGTTCAACCCATACAGCTATCACCGTGGCTCGGTCTGGCCGGTGGAGCACGGCAGCTTCGCGCTGGGCTTCCTGCGCTACGGCCTCCATGACCGGCTGGAGGCGGTCTGCCGCGCCATGTTCGAGGCGGCGCAATTGTTCGAGCATCACCGTCTGCCCGAGGTCTTCAGCGGCCACGCGCGCGACGCCGCGCATCCCTTCCCCGCGATCTATCCGCAGGCGAATTCGCCGCAGGCCTGGTCGGCCTCGGCCGTGCTCTGCCTGGCGCAGTCGCTGTTGGGGATCTATCCCTACGCGCCTCTGAAGATGCTGCTGGTCGATCCCCACCTGCCGGAATGGCTGCCGGAGCTGACCGTCCGCGGGCTGCGCGTGGGGGAGGCGTCGGTCGATCTGCGCTTCTTCCGCGGGGAGGACGGCCTGAGCGACTGGCAGCTCCTGGAGCAGAGGGGGACGCTCCACGTCCTGCGCCAGCCGAGCCCCTGGTCCCTCACCGCCAACTTCGCCGAGCGCCTGCGCGACGCCCTGTCCAGCTTGCTGCCGGGGAAATAGCAGCGACTCTGGTCCTTCCCCGGACGAACGTGTAACATCGCCTCCCTATGGAGCCTCTCAAGATCTCCGAGGAGCCGGAACCCGAGCATCCGCTGCGCATCCTGGTGGTGGAGGACGATCCGGAAAGCCTGCAGATGATGGGAGCGCTCCTAGGTCTCTGGGGATATGAGCCGCGCCTCGTGCCCGCCGGACCGGCCGCGCTCGCGGCCGTGGAGGAGGAGATGCCCGACATCGTCCTCCTCGACCTCGGACTGCCCGGCATGGACGGCTTCGAGGTCGCGCGCCGGCTGCGCGGACGCCCCGGCGGCCACGACGTCTTCATTGCCGCGGTCACCGCCTACCGCGGCGAGGAGCACCAGCGGCAGGCGCGCGAGGCCGGCTTCGACCGCTACCTCATGAAGCCGGTCGACATCGACACCCTGCGCCAGCTCCTCTTCCAGACCTCGGCCGGCGACCGGCCCACCCATTCCGATTACGACTAGCCGAACCTTCCGGGTCGACCGAGAGGACGGAGGCATCCGTCTAGACCTGGCCGTCGTCCGCCGTCTGGAAGGCATGCCCGGGATCAACCGCGCCCGCGTCCAGGGCTGGGTGGAGCAGGGGCTCGTGCGGGTCAACGGCCGGGACGCGAAGCCGACCCGGCGGCTCGTCCCCGGCGACGAGATCGAGGTCCTCCTGCCGCCGCCGCCCAGGCGCGAGCTCGCGCCCGAGGAGATGGCGCTCTCCATCGTCCACGAGGACGAATGGCTGCTCGCCCTCGACAAGCCGCCGGGCCTGGTCGTCCACCCCGCCCAGGGCAACCGCGAGGGGACCCTGATGCACGGCCTGCTCTGGCGCGCCAAGGGGTACCGGCCCCACCTGGTGAGCCGCCTCGACCAGGGCACCTCCGGCCTCGTCCTGGTGGCCAAGACCCCGGAGGTCCATGCCGCCCTCCAGAAGACAGGGATGGAGAAGGACTACCTGGCCGTGGTTTACGGCCGGCCCGGTCTGCCCAAGGGGAGGATCGACCTGGGCATCCTGCGCGATCCGGCCGACCCGCGGCGGCGGATGGCCTCGCGGACCGAGGGGCGGCCGAGCGCCACGCTCTGGGAAAGGCTTGCCGAATCCGAGGTCTCCCTCCTGCGCTGCCGCCTCCTCACCGGCCGGACCCACCAGATCCGGGTCCACCTCCAGGCCGCGCGGATGCCGATCGTGGGCGATCCCCTCTACGGCGCGCCCGGATGGAAGGGGATCGGGGACGCAGCGCTCGCGGAGCTCTGCCGGAATTTCCCCCGGCAGGCTTTGCACGCGTGGCGGCTCGGGCTGATCCATCCGGTCACGCACGAGCCGCTGGAGATCCGGGCGCCGGTACCGCCGGACCTCGCCGAACTGCTCTCCAGGGCAGGATTGACATTCCTCTAACAATCTGCACAAAACTTTTTTCAAATCGAGTGTCCCGCTTTGGACCCGGCGGGACACGTTTTAAAATCGTGCTTCCCTCATCCAAGTTCGCGCGGCGCCTGTCCAGGCCGTGCATCAGCTTCCGCTGAAGCACCAGTACCGACGCGCTTTCGGTTCCCGGGTTTTCTCCGGGGAGCCTATGCAAATGAAGTTTTTTTCTTGTGGAGGGAGTACCCATGGCCAAGAGCATCGTGATCGTTGGAGGGGGTTCGTCCGGCTGGATGACGGCCGCCTACCTGAAAAAGGCCCTGCGAGGAGTCGACATCACGCTCGTCGAAGCTCCGCACATCAAGACCATCGGGGTGGGGGAGGCCACCTTCAGCACGATCAAGCTCTTCTTCGACTACCTCGGCCTGGAAGAGCACGAGTGGATGCCGGCCTGCAACGGCGCCTACAAGCTCGCCATCAAGTTCGCCAACTGGACCAAGGCCGGCGGCCACTTCTACCATCCCTTCCAGCGCTACGAGATGATCGACGGCTACAACGCCGCCGAGTGGTGGCTCAAGCTCAAGCGCAACGAGGAGGCCTTCGACTACTCGTGCTTCACGATCCCGGCGCTCTGCGACGCCAAGCGCTCCCCCCGGTACCTGGACGGCCGCGTGTTCGACGACAAGGTGCAGGACTACTTCGCCAACGGCGACCGGGTCCCGAACTCCTTCCTGTCTGAGCACTCGGTCCAGTACCCGTACGCCTATCACTTCGACGCCGGCCTGCTCGCCGAGTACCTGGAGGGATACGCCACGCAGCGCGGGGTGACCCGGGTGGCGGACGAGGTCGTCCACGTGGGCCTGCGCGAGGACGGCGGAATCTCCCACATCGTGACCAAGGAGCACGGCGCGATCGCCGCCGACCTGTTCGTCGACTGCACCGGTTTCCGCGGCCTGCTGATCAACCAGGCGCTCGACGAGCCGTTCATCTCCTTCAACGACTCGCTGATCAATGACAGCGCGGTCGCCATCCAGGTGCCGGTGGACATCCGCGCGAACGGCATGGAGCCGTACACCACGGCCACGGCCATGAGCGCCGGCTGGATCTGGAACATCCCGCTCTACGGCCGGCTCGGCAGCGGCTACGTCTACTCCAGCCAGTTCCTCTCCAAGGAAGAGGCCGAGGCGGAGTTCCGCCGCCACCTGGGCCCCGCCGCGGACCATTGCCGCGCCAACCACATCAAGATGCGGATCGGCCGCAACCGCAACTCCTGGGTCAAGAACTGCGTCGCCATCGGCCTGTCGAGCGGCTTCGTGGAGCCGCTGGAGTCGACCGGGATCTTCTTCATCCAGCACGGCATCGAGGAGCTGGTGCACCACTTCCCGAGCGGCGAGATCGACGAGTCGGTGGTGCGCAGCTACAACCGCGGCGTGGCCGAGGCGATCGACGGCGTGCGCGAGTTCCTCACCCTGCACTACGCGGCCTCGGACCGCGACGACACGCCGTACTGGCGGTCGGTGAAGCATGACCTGCAGATGCCGGACAGCCTGCGGGAGCGCATGGCGCTCTGGAGCCGCCGCCTGCCGAACGCCAAGAGCGTCAACCCGGCCTATCACGGGTTCGAGTCCTACTCGTACTCGGTGATGCTCCTCGGCCTCGGCCATCAGCCGGAGACCAGCCTGCCCGCCCTGGACCACATGGACGACCGCAACGCCCTGGCGGCCTTCCGCGCCATGCGCGAGCGCTCGGAGTACCTGGCGGCCACGCTGCCGTCGCAGTACGAGTACCTGGCGCACGTGCGCGCCGAGACCACCCGCCGGGACGAGACGATGGTCCCCGCGGCCGCGCTCTACAACGACGCAGGCCAGCTCTGGAAGGAGCTGGTGGCGCTCAACGCCCGGGCTTAGGAGACAGAACCTGCCTTTTATGATGTAGGGGAGGGGTTTACCCCCTCCCGGGGGGGGGGAAGCCCCCCCCCCACGTAAAACAACCCCACAACCCCACCGGCGCGGGGGG
>JBJMGZ010000774.1:0-4054 GCA_045807605.1 Thermoanaerobaculia bacterium
TTTTCCGACGAGGCGCTCCCGATATGCCGCAGCAGCCGTTCGACCTCTCCAGCGTCCCACGCGATTCGCGGCGCGTGCCGATCGCGACCAAGGTCACGTTCAAGTTCGAGCGCTTCGCCGGGTTCATCAGCGAATACTCCGCGAACATCTCGCCCACCGGGATGTACATCACCACCAACCAGCCGGAGCCGCCCGGCAGCGTGCTGGCCTTCGAGTTCCAGCTCGGGGACGGCTTCGAGATCATCCAGGGGAAAGGCGAAGTCGTGTGGATCCGAGCGATTGCCGAGGGACCCGGCCGGCCGGCCGGCATGGGGATCCGCTTCCTGGAGCTGAGCGAAGGCAGCAAGGAGCTCATCTACCGGATCGTGGACCAGTACGTCCAGGACGGGGGCACGCCGTTCGACGTGTCGCTCCGGCCTCCCGACCCGATCCAACCCATCCCCGCCGCACCCAGTCCATTCCCGGACATTCCGGATTCCGGACACTTCCCCGCCGTGGACTCGTCCTCCTGGCTGCCGCCCGAGCCCCGGATGGGGGTCGATTCCCTGGACGACGACTTCCCGCCCTTCATGCCGCCGATGCCGCCCATGGACGATCCCGAGCCGCCCCGCCCGACCGTCCACTTCGGCGGCTTCGCGGCGAGCGCGGCTCCGCAGCGCAGGAGCCCGGCCGTCCCGATCGCCATCGCCGGCCTGGTGCTGGCCCTGGCCGCGGCCGGGTACTTCTTCCGCGACCGGCTCGGCTTCGGGGGGGACTCCGCCGAGGCGAGCGCGGCGGCTCCTCAGAGGCCTGCCGCGGCGCCGCCGCCCCAGGAGACGGCGGAGTCGATCACGCCGATCATCGAAGAGGACACCGAGGTCACCCCTGAGCCCATGCCCGAGGTGGTCCGCCGCCGGGACGAGGAGGCCCCGGCTGCCGCCCCCGCCGCGGCGGGGGCGGCAGGCCCGGCGGTTCCGGCGGCAGTGACCGGCCCGGCCGTGACCTTCGTGGAGAGGATCACCTTCGAGCAGGCGTTCGGGGGGACGGACATCATCCTCTGGGGCAACGGCGCGATCCGGCCCGAGGTCTACTCCCAGTCGCACATGGGCGATCCGCCCCGCGAGCTGATCAAGCTCACCGGGATCGCGCGCCCGTTCCCCGCCGCCAAGGTGGCGGTGGGCACGGGCGAGGTCCGGCAGGTCCGGGTCGGCTTCCACGAGAAGGCGGGCGGCAACGAGCTGCACGTGGTGATCGACCTGGCCGATCCCGGGGTCCAGGTAACCCGGATCGAAGCGCAGGAGAAGCACCTGCGGATTCACCTCCAGAAGCGGTAGGGAGGCGTGCGCTGATGGCCACCGACATCGATCGTCTCAAGCGTCAGCTCCTGCGGGAGCTGGTGCAGGAGAACGTCGACCTGATCGAAGGCCGGCTGCCGCGCCGGGCGAAGCCTCGCCCGCGGATCGCGCTGCGCGTGCTGGTCGTGGTGCTGCTCTCGCTGGGGCTGTTCGGCACGGCCCGGCTGATCCCCTCGCTGGGCAGCCCGGCTCCGGCCGTCAGGGCGGTCCCGGCTCGGCCCGCGGCCATCAGGTCCGGAGCCCGGCCCGCCGCCGTGCCTCCCCCCGCGCCGCTCGCGCCGATCACCGCTCCTACGCCGATCGACGCCGCCGTCTTCCCCCTCGCGGTCCGCAAGATCGCGCTCGATCCCGGCCATGGCGGCGACAGCTTCGGCACCCGGGTGCCGCTCGGGCTCCTCGAAAAGGAGCTGACGCTCGACATCGCCCAGCGGGTGCGCAAGCTCCTGGAAGCGGACTCCTTCGAGGTGGTGATGACCCGGGAGCAGGACCGCTCCGTCTCGCTCGAAGAGCGGGGGCTCGCCGCCAACCGCGACGGCGCCGACATCTTCGTGTCGATCCACCTCAACTGGATCGAGAACCTCAAATCGCGCGGCGTCGAGACCTATTACCTGGGCGCGACCGACGACCCCTACCTGACGCGGCTCGCCGCGGCCGAGAACCGGGAATCCGGTTACTCGATGACCGACATGCGCCGGCTGCTCGACCGGATCTATGCCGACGTGCGGCAGGCCAAGTCGCGCACGCTGGCCGAGGTGGTCCAGGCCTCCCTCTTCCGCTCCCTCGGCAAGGTCAACCCCGGGATCGAGAACCGCGGGGTCAAGGCGGCGCCGTTCATCGTCCTGCTGTCCACGGAAATGCCGGCCATCCTCGCCGAGGTCTCCTGCCTGTCGAACGAGGACGAAGCCGAGCTTTTGACGAAACCGCTCTACCGGCAGTACATTGCCGAGGCCCTGGCGGCCGGGATCCGCTCCTACGCGGATGCTGTCGAGGGCAAGGCGGACACCTCCGCCGAGAAAGGAATCTGACTCATGGCAGAGAAAGAAAGCGAGGTCCTGCACGTCGGCATCGACCTCGGCACGTCGCGGAGCTCGGTCTCCGCGTCCAACGGCCAGCGCCACGTGGTCGAGAGCTACGTCGGCTGGCCGCTCGACATGGTGGCCCGCAAGGTGCTCAAGAAGCCGGTCCTGATCGGCAGCGAGGCCATCCAGAACCGCACCATGCTCGACCTGCACCGGCCGCTGGAGCAGGGTCTGATCAAGGAAGGCTCGGACAAGGACGAAGCCGCGGTGCGCGAGCTGCTCTGGCACCTGCTCTCGCTGGTCGGGGTCGACCGCGAGAACCGCAACGGCCGCAAGGTGCGAGCGGTGGTGGGCGTGCCGGCCGAGGCGCTGCGGGTCAACAAGCAGCAGGTGCGCAAGGCCCTCCAGGGCGCGGTGGACAGCCTGATGATCGTCTCCGAGCCCTTCGCCGTGGCCTACGGCATGGAGGCGCTGATCCACACCCTGATCATCGACTCGGGCGCCGGCACGACCGACTTCTGCGTCATGAACGGCCGCCTGCCCTCGGAAGAAGACCAGCGCACCCTACCGCAGGCGGGCGACTGGGTGGACGAGCAGCTCCTGCGCCTGGTCAAGGCGCGCTACCCGGACGCGAGCATCTCGATCCACATGGTGCGCCAGTGGAAGGAAGAGGGCAGCTTCGTGGGCAACAGCAAGACGCCGGTGGTGGTGACCGCGCCGGTCAATGGCAAGCCGACGCAGCTCGACATCACGAACGAGATGCGCCAGGCGTGCGAGGGCATCCTGCCGCCGATGGTCGAGTCGATGTTCGACCTGCTGTCGAAGGCGCAGCCCGACTACCAGGAGAAGATCCGCAACAACGTCGTGGTCTCGGGAGGCACCGGCCTGATCCGCGGCCTGGGCCCACGCCTGGAGCAGGAGCTCCAGCAGGTCGGAGGCGGCAAGGTCCGCGTGGTGAAGGACCCCGTCTACGTGGGCTCGGACGGCGGCCTGGCGATCGCGGTGGATGCGCCCGAGGGGGATTGGGAGAAGCTCACGGCCTGAGGCCGGCTCGCCCCAAAGAAGCCCCGCGGGCGGGGGCTCCCTCTCCCGCGAAGCGGGGGAGGGCACTTTTCGGAGCCGCTCCCAACTGACTCGGAGCCTCTCTGAAGTCTTCGCAGCCATTCCCAACTTCCTCAGAGCCGCTCTGAAAACTTCGGAGCGTCTCTCGCTTTCTCGGAGCCGCTCTGAAGTTTTCGGAGTCGCTCCGAGCCACTTCAGAGCCGCTCTGAGAACTTCAGAACCACTCCCAACTTCCTCAGAGCCGCTCTGAAGACTTCGGAGCCGCTCCGAGCTTTCTCAGAGCCATTCTGAAGTCTTCGGAGCCTCTCCGAACCTTTCAGAGTCACTCTGAAGTCTTCGAAGCCGTTCCGAGATTCCTCGGAATCGTTCTGAAGTTTTCGGAGCCACTCCCAACTTCTTCAGAGTCGCTATGAAGTCCCTCGCGGGACGGCCTTCGGCGACGCCGACGCGGCCAGAGGCTTCGGAGCTCGGGCGAGATCCGGCTGCGCCTCGCGAGCGAGAGCCATTAGGAGGCTGCACGGCAGAAAGGACAACAAGGACAGCAAGGACACCAAGACAGCGAAGCCGGGCGTCCTTTTTCTCCCTTGTCCTTGTCGTCCTTGGTGTCCTTGTTGTCCTTTCCGGTTTTCTGCCGCACAG
>JBJMGZ010000775.1:0-2652 GCA_045807605.1 Thermoanaerobaculia bacterium
GCCTTGACGATCGCGGCTTCGAGCTCGCTCCGGCGGGCCACGAGCTTGTCCGCGTCCTCGCGCCAGAGCGCCACCTGCCGCCGGCCGCGATCGACCTCGGCGCGCAGGCGCGCCTCCTCGCGGTCGTGCGACTCCAGGCGCTCGTCGAGCAGCTCCAGGCGCCCACGGCGGCCGGCGCTCGCGGTGCGCAGGGCCTCCCGCGAGACCTTGGCCGACTCCAGCTCGGCCTGGGCGCGGTCGAACGCCTCCTGGAGCGAGGCATTGCGCTCTTCGGCGGCGGCGAGCTCGTCCTGGGACTGCTGGCGGCGCTGGGTGACGCGCTCGATCTCGAGGGCGATCGCCTGCTGCTCGCCGGTCAGGGTCTCCTGCTCGGCCGCGAGGCGCCGGTGGCGGGTCGCCGCGTCCTCCTGGCGGGCGCGGTGCACGGCCAGCTCCTGGCGGAGCTGGGCTACCTCTCCCTGGAGCCGGTTCGATTCCTTCGCCAGGTTCGCGCGCTCGGCGATCAGGCGCTCGAGCTCGGTGGTCGACTCCCGGAGCTGGCTCTCCAAGTCGGGGATCGCCTTGGCGAGCACGGCGAGCTCGCTCTCGCGCTCCAGCACGCCCGGCGTGGCCACGTCGCCCTCCACATGGAACGTACCGGCCTGCACCCAGACCCCTTCGCGGCTCAGGAAGGCATAGCCGGGATGGAGGCGGGCCAGACGCTCGGCGTCGGCCGCGGAGCGCACCAGGAAGGCGGGCGGCAGGGCGGAGGCCAGCTCCTCGGGCAGCGCGAGCGCCTCGCCCAGGGAGAGGACCACCGCGGGATCGTCCACCATGGGGAGCTGCTCGTCCGCGGGGGAGCGGCGCTCGACGAGCACCGCGGCCGAGCGGCCGGCGAGCGCCTGGGCCAGATCGCGGGCCGAGGCGCCCGGCTCCAGCACGACGGCGTCGGCCAGGCCTCCCAGGTAGACGTCGAGGCTGCGCTCCCAGCCTTCGAGCGCCTTGGCCTGGCCGGCGAGCCAGGCGGGCTCGGCGAGGCCGGCGTCGGCGAGCGCTTTCTCCAGCGCGGCACGGCGCTGGGCATGGGCGCGCGAGAGCTCGTCGAGGATGCGCTGGCGCTGGCGCGAGCCCGTGAGCTGGTCCTCCAGACCGCGTTTGCGCTCGGAGGACTCGGCCTCGCGGCGCAGCGTGATCTCCAGGGCGGCGGCGATCCGCTCCTGGTCGGCGGACCTGCCGGTGAGCGCGGTTTCGGAGCCCTTGACCTTCTCCTGGGCGATGGCGAGGCCCTCGGCGGCCTGCTTCAGCTCGTGGGCGTGCTGGGCCAGCTCCTGGTCCAGGTGATGGCGCCGGAAGTTGCCGCGCTCCAGCTCGATCTGGGCCTGCTGCACCTTCTGCCGGAAGCCCTCGATCTCGTTGACCGCGGTCGCGAGCTGGCCGCGCACGGCGTCGACGCGGGCGGCCACCTGCTGCAGGTCGCGCTCGGCCGAGGCGATCTGGCGCTCGTCGGCCTCGACCGCCTGGGCGGCCTGGTCGCGCTCGGCTGCCATCTCGATGCGCCGCTCCTCCAGGGCTTCCAGGGCATCCACGTGGGCCTGGATCTCGGCCTCGCGGCGCTCGGCCATGCCGCGGTCCTGCTCGGCGCGGTCGCCGATCTCCCGGACGGTCTGGCGGTTGGCCTTGAGGAACTCCTGCCGGCCTTCGATGGTAGCGGCGAGCTCCGCGACCCGCTGGTGGCGCTCGGCCATGGCGCGGGCGAATTCGTCGAGCCGCTGCCGGCCCTCGGTGACGGCGGCCTCGTCGCGGTGGAGGTCGGCGGCGAGCCCGGCTTCGCGGGAGGTGGCCTCCTCGATCTTCGAGCGCAGCTCGTGCAGGCGGGCGGAGAGGGCGACCCAGCGGCCGGCGAGCACCTTCTCCAGCAGCTCGCGGTACTCGACCTCCTTCTCCTGGTAGCGCCGCGCCGCGCCGGCCTGGCGCTTGAGCGACCGCAGGGCGCGCTCGACCTCGGAGATGACGTCGTCGAGGCGCAGGAGGTTGGCCGTGGCCTCCTGGAGCTTGACCTCGGCCACGCTCTTGCGCGCCTTGTAGCGGGTGATGCCCGCGGCCTCCTCGATGAGCTTGCGGCGCTCCTGCGGCTTGCCGGAGAGGATCATGCCGATCTTGCCCTGCTCGATGACCGAGTAGGCGCGGATGCCGAGGCCGGTATCCATCAGGATGTCCCGGATCTCCTTCAAGCGCACGACGCGGCCGTTCAACCGGTACTGGCTCTCGCCGCCGCGGAAGACCCGGCGGCCGATGGTCATCCAGCCGCCGTCGGCGCCCGGGAAGGAGGAGTCGGTCTCCAGCGTCAGCGTGCACTCGGCCATGCCGAGCGGCTTCCTGTGCTCGGCGCCGTTGAAGATGACGTCCTCCATCGTGCCGCCGCGCAGCGACTTGGCGCTCTGCTCGCCGAGCACCCAGGTCATGGCTTCCGACAGGTTGCTCTTGCCGCACCCGTTCGGACCGACGATGGCCGTGATCCCGCCCGCGAATTCCACACGCACGGGATCGACGAAGGACTTGAAGCCGGAGATCTCGAGACGTTTCACTTTCAGCATGTATGGTCTGCCCCTGCCAGAGGAAGGCAGGATACCAGAGCCCCGGAAGCCGCTACAAGCTGTGGTGGGGGCTGGAAGA
>JBJMGZ010000776.1:0-3392 GCA_045807605.1 Thermoanaerobaculia bacterium
GCCGGAGACCGTCGGCAGGGCCGCGCTTGCGATCCATCGAAGTGGCGTGCTAGGATGTTTTCATGTCCCTTGATCGGCAAAAACACGTCGCTCCACAGGCCACCGCCAGGGAAATCTCGGAGGCGGTCGGCGTTACCGAGACGGACCGCCGGATCGTCCGCAAAGTTCTCATGGAGCTGGGGTATCTGCCGGAGCCTGCAGCGGTCCGCGTCAGGAGCGCAAGGCCGTCCACCCGCCGAGCAAAAGCCGGCTCGTGCTGAGCCGGCGCTAGAACGCCCACGCTCGTGCAACCTTCGGCTCCGACGGACCAGCAGAGCGTCTTTCTCAACATCCCCTTCGATCGGGAGTATTCGCCTCTCTTCGTGGCCTTGATCGCCACGCTCACTGGGCTCGGGCGCAAGCCCCGTTGCGTCTTGGAGGTCCCGGCCTCCGGGAAAGACCGCCTCGGCCGGATCTTCGAGCTCCTCTCCGGTTGCGGCTCCTCGCTGCACGACCTGAGCCGGGTGGCGCTTTCCGGTCCACTCCAGGTGCCGCGCTTCAACATGCCCTTCGAGCTTGGTATCGCGTACTGCCTCGGGAAGCAATCCGGCCATCGGTTCTTCGTCATGGAAGAGCGGGCCTACAGGCTCCAGGCCTCCCTGAGCGACTTCAACGGGCTCGACCCTCATATTCATGAGGGAACCCAGGAGGGCATCCTCGCCTGCTTGCTCGACTGCTTCGGCACAGGAGGCCGGACACCGGCGGTGAAGGAGTTGAAGGACCTCACGAACAAGCTGTCCAGGATCATACTGCGGCTGCAGCGCGAGCAGAGCCGGGACGATCCCTTCTCACCCCATCTCTTTCGCCGGGCTGTGGAGGCGGCGACGGAGCTCGCGTTGCTCGATGGCCTGATCGCCGAGGGTTAGGATCTTGCATATAGGACGCGAGAAAGGAGAGGAGGTTCTATGAACACGACCACAACCATGGAACAAGAGCGGCAGGCCAAGGGGTCGGCCGAGGTGAGCCAGGAGCAGTTCCTGGAAGGGCTGAACGTGGACCTGGCCCACGAGTACGCGGCGGTCATCACCTACCGCACCTACGCCAGCCAGGTGCAGGGGCAGTGGCGGATGGAGCTGCGGCAGTTCTTCGAGAGCGAGATCCCGGACGAGCTCGGCCACGCCGCGCTCCTGGCCGACAAGATCGTCGCCCTCGGGGGCATCCCCACCACGGTGCCGTCGGCCGTCAAGGCGGCGCGCGACTCCAAGGAGATGCTCCGCAACGCCCTGGAGGACGAGATCGAGACCATCGACCGCTATGTCCTGCGCCGCAAGCAGGCCGAGGCTCTCGGCCACTACGGCCTGGCCGTCGAGTTCGACGACCTGATCCGCGACGAGAGCACCCATCGCGACGAGATCCAGATGATCCTGAGGCGGTGGGATACAGGCTAGTCCGAAAGTATTAACATGGGGGGAGCTTCCCATCGGAGGTCCCCCCATGCGCCTCTGCCCTCGTTGCCTCGCCCCCCTGGCGATCACCGCCATTCTCCTTCCGACCCTCGCCTCGGCCCAGACGGGCTGCCGGCTGATCTACCCCGCCCAGGGCGGGTGGGCCCTCGACCTGTGCGAGCAGGACACCGGCTTCGGCGAGCGGATGGCCGTCCACCTCGACGGCGTCGACCAGGGCCTCGCCGCCCTGGTCCGCGTCTACCACGCGACCGACGACGGAACCGGCATGCCCCAGGTCGCGGTGTTCTATGCCAGCGGGTTCGTGCGGCTCAAGCCCAACGCCGATCCGCCCGGAGGCCCGATCCCCTTCGGCAGCTCGTTCGTGCTCGGCCCCGCCTACTGGCCGTCCGAAGCGACCTATCACCACAGCCCGGCCGTCAGCCTGCTGGAGATCGACACCTCGCGGCTCCCCGGCGGCCCGCTCCTCCTGAGCGCCGAGGGCACGAACCACGACTTCGACGCCACCTGGGAGATGAGGCTGCCCGCGCCCCGCGACCGCCAGACCCGGCTGCACGTGGACCAGACCTACACGGCCACGGCGCCCATCGCCATCGCTCCGGCCCGCCGGGCCGAGGCCCAGGGGCTCAAGCTCGTCCAGGTCTCCTCCATGTTCATCGGCTCCGGCTGCGACGGCGGCCGGACGGAATGCCACGACAGCGACGCCATCCGCCTGATCGACTCCGCCCTGGAGAGGCGGCAGCTCGCCTTGGCGTCGGCCACGCCCGGCACCCTGCTCTTCAACCCCGGAGCCCTGCTGGGCAGCACCTGGCTCGACTTGCTCCACACCGACGACACGAGCTGGCAGGGGAATACGCCCAACGTCCGGATCGCGCTCGACGCCCTCGACACGACCCGGCTCGTGGCCGCCCAGGCCTTCCTCACGCCGACGACCGACCCCAACCACGACAACTTCAACGCCTGGCTGGCGGACGGCTCCAGCGCGGCGGCCGATTGGACGGCCGGCGAGAGCGGCTCGGCGAGCTACTGGCTGCTCGCGCAGGACGATCCGCCCGAGCCGTGGGCGGACCTCGGGCTGCGCCCCGGCCTCACCTTCCTCGACTTCGAAGGGAGCTCCAACTGCCAGCTCGTCCGCGACACGGGCCAGGCGACGAGCGGCTCGATCGCGGCGATCGCGGGCTATACCGGCCAGGCGAAGGAGCTCGACTACGACCTCGGGACGGCGAACGGCAACTGGGTCCAGATCCGCTGCGACTTCAGCCCGGCCCTCGACCTCTCGGCCTTCGACCACCTCCGCTTCGACTGGCGCGGCTCCGCGGCCGGCAACTCCCTCGAGGTCGGGCTGGTGGACCCGGACGGCAGGATCTTCGCCCGCGGCTACCACCATCCCACCCAGCGCTCCTGGTGGGGTCAGCTCGTCGTCCCCTTTCGGCACCTGAAGCCGTGGACCGTGGGCACGGCGTTCGACCCTGCCCAGGTGGCCGCCATCTTCTTCTCGGTGGTGAAGGACCCGGCGGACGACGCGGGCGGCGCCGGCAGCCTGGCGCTCGACAACCTCTCCGCCTTCAACGCGGACGCGCGCACCGTGCCGGCCGCGTTCGAGCGCGTCCCGGCCCACCCCCTCGCCGCGACGGCGGCCGCGGATTGGATCGCCGGCCGCCAGCGTCCCACCGGCCTGGTGAAGTCCTGGGAGGAGGAGCCCGCCTGCCTCGCGCATCTCTACGACCAGGCGCTCGCCCTCCTCGTCTTCCTCCGCGAGGGCCTGCAGAATCAGGCCGATGACCTGGCCAGCTTCCTGGCCGCCCAGCAGAACGCCGACGGCTCCTGGTACCGGGTCCGCGACTGCGACTCGGGAGCGGTCCTGAGCACACAGATCTGGGAGGGGGACATCGCCTGGACCGTGTTCGCCCTGAGCCGCTATCTCACCCGGGGCGGCCCCCATCCACAGAT
>JBJMGZ010000777.1:0-2989 GCA_045807605.1 Thermoanaerobaculia bacterium
AGGAGGTCGCTCGGGGTTGAACGTTGCCGCGGCGCGTTTTCCCTGGGAGTTCAGCGCTCCTAGGGAAAGCGCGCGGCACCAGTGCGGTCGCTGACGACCTCTACCCTCCGCTGGGCACCCTTTCGCCCAGCCACCCGACCAGGTCCCGGATCACCCGCTCCTTGCTGACCTCGTTCAGCACCTCGTGGAAGAAGTCGTCGTAGATCCTCAGGGTCTTGTCGGCGCTGCCGAGGCGCTCGAAGACTTCTTTTGAGCGCGCGGGCTCGGCGATGGGGTCGGCCGAGCCGATCAGCATGAGCACCGGCAGGCGGATCTCCCCGGCGCGCTTCAGCACCTCCTCCTGCGCCTCCCTGGCCTCGAAGAACCAGCGCGCGTTGAAGGTCTTGAAGATCAGTGGGTCGGCGATGTAGGCCTCGACGACGGCGGGGTCGTGGCTCAGCGCCTTGGCCTCGATGGGGCTCTTCGTGAGCAGGGTGGGCGCCAGATGGGAGGCGGCGTTCGCGACCGCCTCCTTGAGGAAGTGGACGTCCGTGGCGATGTGGAGGTAGGGGCTGCTCACCGCGAGCGCCACGAACGCGTCCGGACGGTCGAGCACGTAGCGCAGCGACAGCAGCCCGCCCAGGCTGTGGCCGAGCAGGAAGAGGGGGAGCGCGTCCTGCGGCAGCTCCGCCAGGAAGAGGTCGAGGTCGTCCAGGTAGTCCTGGAAGCGCAGCACGTGCCCGCGCACCCCCTCCGACCGGCCGTGCCCACGCAGGTCGAAGGCGTGGACCTCGAACCCCGCTCCGTTCAGCGCCTCGATCACGTGCGCATACCGCCCCATGTGCTCGGCATAGCCGTGGACCAGGACCACCCGGGCCCGGGGAGCGGGGCAGGGGTAGGAGCAGGAGGACAGCGCGAGGCCGTCCCGGGTCTGGAACGTCGAGCGGATCTCCGAGGGCACGCCGGGAGGGTAGCAGATCCTTGACAGCGGCCGGAGAGGGGGTCTACAGTCCAACCCGGATGTAAACGGTTACATCGCCGTGCACGATCCACTTCATCGCCCCCCCTCGTCCGCCGCGGCCACCATCAAGGAGGTGGCCCGCGAAGCCCATGTTTCCGTCGCGACCGTGTCCCGGGTGCTCAACGAGAAGGGTCCGGTGCGGGACGAGACCCGGCAGCGCATCCTGGAGGCCGCAGCCCGGCTCGGCTATTCACCGAACGCCGCGGCCCGCAGCCTCAGCACCCGCAAGACCGGCACGATCGGCGTCCTGCTCCCCGACCTGTACGGCGAGTTCTTCTCCGAGGTGATCCGCGGCCTGGACCTCGCGGCGCGGCGCAGCGGCTATCACCTCCTCGTGTCGAGCTCGCACAGCGACAGGAGCGAGGTCGAAGCCGTGCTGCGCGCCCTGCGCGGCCGGGTCGACGGCCTGATCGTGATGTCCCCCGAGGCCGACGCCCGGACGCTCCAGGCGAACCTCCCGGCCTCGCTGCCGATCGTCCTCTTGAACGCCCGGGCCGAAAAGAGCGCGTTCGACTCGATCCACATCGACAACTACGGCGGCGCCGCGGCCATGGTCCGCCACCTGGCCGGAGCGGGCCACCGCCGCATCGCGCACGTCAAGGGGCCGCTCGAAAACAACGACGCGCTGGAGCGGCTGGCCGGCTACCGCGACGCCTTGAAGTCCAAGTTCGGCGACGGTATGGAGCCGGTCGAGCTGGAGGGGGACTTCAGCGAGGAGTCGGGCGACCGGGCCGGCCGCGAGATCCTCGGCATGAGCCCCCGCCCCGACGCCGTGTTCGCGGCCAACGACGGCATGGCGATCGGCCTGCTGCACGCGTTCCAGAAGGCCGGGGTGAAGGTGCCGGAGGAGATCGCGGTGGCCGGCTTCGACGACATCCCCATCGCCCGGTTCCTGACGCCGCCTCTGACCACCGTCGGGGTCGCCATCGCCGACCTCGGCGCGCGCGCGATCCAGCGCCTGCTCCAGGTCATGGAGCGCGGAGATGCCCTGGAGAGTCAGCACGAGGTGCTGCCCACGACGCTCGTCGTCCGCGGGTCGTGCGGCGCCTCTTCACGTTCTGTGGATAGCCCTTCAAGGAGGAGAGTATGAGATCCAGCAAGATGGCTTTTCTGCTTCTGCTGCTGACCGCGATGGCGGGTACCGTGGCGCAGGCCCAGACCACCGCGTCGTCGATCCGCGGCGTGGTGCGCGACACCTCGGGACCGCTCGCCGATGCCACCATCGAGGCCGTGGGCGCCCAGAGCGGCTTCCGCCACACCGCCACGACCGGCCCGGACGGCAGCTTCACGCTGGCCGGCCTCGATCCGGGCGTCTACACCCTGACCGTCTCCTCCGGCGCCTACTCGCCCCAGAGCCGCAGCGTGCAACTGCTGCTCGGCCAGGACGTGGACGTGAGCTTCGTGCTCTCGCCGAGCGAGATGTTCACCGAGGACGTGACCGTCGTCGGCGAGTCCGTGCAGCTCCTGGTGGAGACCAAGAGCTCCGAGATCGCCACCAACGTCACGCCGCGCCAGATGGAATCGCTGCCGCAGAACAACCGCAACTTCCTGGGGCTCGCGACGCTCGCCCCGGGCGTGCGCATCAACGACGACCAGGACGCGGCCGGGCAGAAGTTCCGCAGCGGCGGCTCCGACGCCCGCCAGGTGAACGTGTTCATCGACGGCCTGTCCTTCAAGAACGACATCCTGCCGGGCGGCGGCTTCATGCAGGAGTCGAGCCGCGGCAATCCCTTCCCGCAGAACGCGGTGCAGGAGTTCCGGGTCCTCACCCAGAACTACAAGGCCGAGTACGAGAAGGCCTCGGCCGCGGTGATCTCCGCGGTCACCAAGTCGGGCGGCAACGACGTCCACGGCGACGTGTTCTACCTGACCCAGGACAAGGACTTCGTGGCGCAGGATGACTTCTCCCGCGACCGCGGGCAGAAGAAGCCCGACTACTCGCGCGAGCAGATCGGCCTCTCCGTCGGCGGCCCCATCGTGCGCGACAGG
>JBJMGZ010000778.1:0-3162 GCA_045807605.1 Thermoanaerobaculia bacterium
TGGCGATCAGGGCGACGCCCTGGGCGTCGAAGAGGCAGCCCAGGTCTGTCAGGTGCCGCAGAGAGCGCGCCAGATGGCTCAGGGAGCGCACGACCACGCTCTGCACGGCCTTCGCCCGCACGGCCGCGACAAGGCGCCTGAGACCCGCTCTCCGCCCCTCGGGGAAGGGGCCCTGGTCAGCGCACTCCATCGCGACCTCCCAGCCCCGGCCGGTCGCGTGGGAGGCCAAACCGGCGAGGATCTGCTCGACGGTCTCTCCGTCGCGATCGGCGGCCGAGGTGCGCGCGTAGAGGGCTACTCGCATCGGCGAGCCTTCCTCTGGCGCCGGTAGTATTCAAGGATCTTGTGGATGTCCTTGGGCGAGAGCGGCCCTCGTGGCCCGGTGATGACCGGCGCGCGTTCGGCCCATAGACGGCGCTCCGTGAGCCAGGCCAGCAGCCGGCCTCCGAGGTCGGGATGAGGTGCGAGGTACCAGGTCCCGCCTCGGCGGTGAACTGTGACCAGGAGCTTCCCTCGAGCCATGGAGATGTCCGAGGCGCGCAGACGGGAGATCTCCCTGGGCGTGAGGCCGGCCGCGAGCAGTGCCAGGAGCGCGCCATCGCGCAGGCCCACCGGCCATCCCGCCCGCAGCCGGCCGGGATCGACCCGGAGGAGAATCTCGTGCGCTCCCTCGGAGCGGAGGCGCATCAGAACGGCGCCTTCCCCGCCGGCTCCGGGCGGCTGCGGAACGACGTGGTCGCACCGCTCCAGATCAGCTCCACCTTGCCCGTCTCGCCGTGCCTGTGCTTGGCGACGATGATCTCCGCGAGCCCGCGGACGCCTTCGGAGTCGGGCTCCAACATCTCGGGCCGGTGCACGAAGGCGACCTGATCGGCGTGCTGCCCGATCGCGTCAGACTCGGCCAGATCCGAGAGCTGCGGGCGCGGATCGCTCCGGCGCGTCAGCTCCCGGTTGAGCTGCGAGAGCGCGATCAGCGGAAGGCCGAGCTCGCCGGCCAGCTCCTTGAGCCGGCGAGCGATGAACGCAATCTCCAGCCGCCGGTTCTCGACCCGAACGCCGGCGGTGACGAGCTGGAGGTAGTCCACGATCAGGAGCGCCAGGCCGGGATGCTGGGCCTTGAGCCACCAAGCCCGGGCTTCCAGATCTCGCAACATGAGGCCCGGGCTGTAGTCCAGAAACAGCGGCGCCGCCATCATCCGCCGCGTGGCCGCGACAAGGTCCTGCCACTGTCGGCCAGAGAGGTGGGCGTTGCGGAGCTGCCAAGAGCCGATGTCGGCCTCGGCCGAGCCGAGCTTGAGGCCGATCTCATCGGTGCGCATTTCCAGGGAGAACACGCCGACCGGCCG
This sequence comes from Thermoanaerobaculia bacterium, assembly GCA_045807605.1. GTDB lineage: Bacteria > Acidobacteriota > Thermoanaerobaculia > Multivoradales > UBA5704 > DATMER01. The sequence goes on from JBJMGZ010000778.1 coordinate 1,347, forward strand.
CTTCAGCTCCACGGCGACGTGCCGAGTGAGGTCGAGCGCCAGAGATGTCTTGCCCATGCCGGGCCTGCCCGCGATTACGTACAGGCCGCCCGGCAGGAAGCCTGGACCGAGCTGATCCCAGGCGGGGAAGCCCGTGGTGAGCCCGCGGAGAGCCTCAGGGCGCTCCTGATCGAGCACCTCCAGCAGCCGCTCCAGGACCGCGCCGGCGCCCTCCCAGTGCGTTCGGGCAGCACGGCCGAGAAGCTTGTCCGCGGAGCCACGGAGGTCGGCAAGGAGCTCGTGGACCGGGCGAGCCGTGGAAGCCGCCGCGAGAAGCGCGTGCTGCGCCTCCGCGATCAGCTCGCGCCGTACGCTCCGCTCCTTGACGATCTCCACGTACTCGTCCAACCGGCCCAGGTCCGGCAGGTCCAGGTCGAGAGTCGCGAGATAGCCCATGCCGCCGATCGCCTCGAACTTCCCGGCCTGTTGGAGATGGGCCTGGACAGTGAGGAGGTCCGGAGTCGAGCCCGAGTCGACCACGTCCAGGAAGGCTTGAAAGAGCAGGCGGTGGCGCTCGAGGTACCAGTCGCGCGCCTCCAGCCGATTGCGGACCTGGGCGATGCCCCGAGGCTCCAGGAGCAGAGCGCCGAGCACGGCGCGCTCGGCTTCCTCGCTGTGCGGGAGAGCTTTCTGGCGCTTCATCGGGCGGCCCTCCTCAGCCGGGTATCGGTCCCGGTCGTGCGGTAGCGAAGCCCGGAAAGCCAGCGCGACAAGAGAGGCGGCGGCGTGGCCCCGGTCGGGTTGCGCAGCAGCTCGGGCAGGAGCTGGCTTGTGACGATCGTCGGCAGGCAGCTCTCGTCGCGGGTGCGGGTGATGAGCACCAGGCGGTCGATGTACCAGTCGGGAATGGCGGCCGTGAGCGGCTCGTCGAGGACCAGGAGCGGAGTGACGAGAAGAGGCGAAAGCACCTCCTCGGCCGCGGCGAAGTCGCACTGGAGGCGCCGTGTGAGCTCAGGGCCGGAAATCCACCGGCCGCGACGGCCGGTGCGCAGGTGCTCGGCAAGCAGCACCGTGGCGATGCCCGTCTTGCCTGTGCCTGTCGGTCCCCAGAGCGCGACCCAGCGGGGATTCCCGCTCCAACTCTCCAGAGCCTCGGGCCAAGGGCGCTGGAAGTGCGCAGACCAACTCGCGCGGGTGAGGCCGCGGAAGAGCCTGGGGATGCCGGCGTCCTCCTCGGTGAAGGCGCTCGCGGCGCGCCGGACCTCGCCGCAGGAGTAGCAGAGGCGGTTGTCAGGGATGCGGCCGACCTGGTCTTCGCCGCACCTGCTACAGGTCCAGAGATTCATGACTCCTCCGTGTTGGCGATGATTTCGAGGGCCTGCTGCCAGCGGATCTCGTCGGCGCCGGCAGCGCGCAACATCTCGCGGCCGGCGCGGGCGCTGAGAGGCCTTCCTGGCTCAGGGCTCGCCGGGCTCGCGGCCTGCTCCATCACGACCCGGTGTACGTAGTCGATCGGCTTTCTCTTGTTCGCCAGACCGGCCTGGACGAGCCGGCCGAGCAGCTCGAGGAGCGGCTCCACACCGCCGAGCGTCTTCGACCACAGGCCGATCTGCCCCGGGCTCGGCAGAGGAACGCCCGCCTCTTCGAGCAGCAGGTTCACTCGAAAGACGGCGCTCTGCGGCCCCGTCAGGGGCCGGAGACCGAAGGTCTCCTGTTGTTTTGGGGGATTGAGGGGGTATAGGGGGTCTGGGGGAAAAGGGGGAGACAGGGGGGCCGGAAACTGGCTGTCGGCTTCCGGTTTCTCGCTGGAAAACTGGCTGTCGGCTTCCTCTTTCTG
>JBJMGZ010000779.1:0-3666 GCA_045807605.1 Thermoanaerobaculia bacterium
AGCAGGTGGCTGTCCCCGAACTCGTGCCAGAGGTAGCCCTCCCGCACCGCTTCCGCATAGCCCGCGCGCACCAGCTCCCTCGGCGCGATCGCATAGAGCAGGGCGAGATGGCTCGCCAGCGGATCGTGCAGGCCGGTGATCAGGCCGTTCACGGTCCTCACCGGGCGCCCCGGATGGATCATCAGCCGCGTGAACCCCGCGGCCGGACGCACCCGCTCGCCGTCCCAGGCCGATTCCAGGGCTCGGACCACGGTGGTCCCGACGGCCACGACCGGCTTCCCCTCCTTCCTGGCCATGGTCACGGCCTCGGCCGTGGCCTCCGGCACTTCGAAGGGCTCCGCGTAGAGCACCTGGTCCTCGACCGCCTCGGTTTCCACCTCATGGCTGGAGACGCCGGCATGGAGCGTGATGCCGGCCAGGGCGATCCCCTTCGAACGCAGAGCGTCCACGACCCGCCGCGTGAAAGGCCGGCCCGCGGAGGGCATCTCGGCGCTCCCCGCATCGCGCGCGAAGAGCGTCTGATACTCCCCGATCGCCGGGTACGGCGCCTCCAGGTAGCCATAGCGGATGGGCGAGCCCACCCGTGCCATCGCCTGCCGGAGATTGCTCTCGACGCGGACGAACCAGAGCCGCGGCAGGCCGGGATGGGGAGCGACGAGCCGGGCGGGCAGCCCGGCGATCTCGAACGCATCGCCCACTTCCACGGCGAGAGGACCCGGCTCCGAGGCGCTCTTCCGCAGCTCCACCAGGTAGAGCCCGCGGCCGTACCGCGTCGAGACGTTGGCGAGGATCGGGCCCAGCCCTGCATGCCACGCCGGCAGGCTCGCCGGCAGCGTGGCGCTCGTGTTCACCACCAGGAGCGTGCCCGGCGCGAGGAAGCGGGGGAGGTCGCGGAACCGCGCGTGCTCGTGCCTCTTCTCCGTCGAGACCAGCAGGCGCACCTCGTCGCGCTTCAGACCGCGGCGCTCGGGCGGACCGGTCGCCTGGAGAGCCCGCGGACGGTCGAAGTCGAGCTCGATCTTTTTCATACGGCCAATTCCTCCAGGGTGGGATCGAGGACCGAAGCGTTCACTTCCCAGCGGTCCGCCTGCGCCTGGTAGCGCCGGCCCGTCACCGCCGCGGGCGGCTGCGAGAAGAGCCACGCCCAGAACGGCAGCGTCACCTCGGGCAGCGGCCGGTCGGAGATGTCCTCGCCGGGGAAGGCATCCTGGTGCATGCGCGTGCGCAGATCGCCCGGATCGACCGCGACCACGCCTACCCACCGCCCGGAAAGCTCGTTGGCGAGCGTCAGGCTCGCGAGATCGAGCGCCGCCTTGGTGAGGCCGTACCCGCCCCAACCCGGATACCCGCCGCGCGCCGCATCGCTCGAAATGTTCACGATCATTCCGCCGCTCTCCTCCAGCAACGGAAGCGTCTCCTGGATGAGCGCGAGAGGAGCGGAGACGTTGACGCGGAACGCCTCTTCCAGCTCGCCGAGCGGGTACCCGGCCAGCGGCGGAAGAGGGGTCGCGCCGAGCGTCGAGGCATTGTTGAAGAGGAGATCGAGCCGGCCAAGGTCCTTCGCGGCGCCGGCAAGCCGGCGGCGATGATCGGGATCGGTCACGTCGCCGGCGAGGGCGATCACCTGTCCGCCATGACGGCGCAGCGACCGGGCCGCGGCCTGGAGGTCCTCCTCCCCGCGGGCGGTGATCACGAGCCCGTAACCTTGCGCGGCGAGGAATTCGGCGACGGTGCGGCCCAGCCCCCGGCTGGCGCCCGTGATGATGGCTGTGCGATTCATGGTGTGCCGTCCTTTCGTTGTCATGGTCACAACGATAGGGCTCGGCGCCGCCGCGCACATCCGGCGGGAGACCGGTTTTCGACCTGGACCAAAGGACAGGCCCTCACCCCTGCCCTCCCCCGCTGCGCGGGAGAGGGAGTCCCTTCCCTGTCCTTGCTGTCCTTGGTGTCCTTGCTGTCCTTTTTGTCCTTGTCAGACCAACCCGCGCTCGCGCGCCACCCGCACCGCCTGCGTCCGGTTCTTCGCGCCGAGCTTGGCGAGGATCGAGCTGACGTGGAACTTCACCGTGCGCTCGCTGATGAAGAGCCGCCCGGCGATCTCGCCGTTGGCGAGACCCGCGGCCACGAGCTCCAGCACCTCTTTTTCGCGCGCCGTGAGAGCGTCCTCGCGGACCTGGCGGAGCAGCTTCGAGGCGATCACCGGCGGGATCAGCGCGCCCCCGGCGCTCACCGTCCGGATGGCGGCGAAGATCTCCGCGCGCGGCGCTCCTTTCAGAAGGTAGCCCTGCGCGCCGGCCTGGATCGCGCCGACGATGCGCTCGTCCGTGTCGAACGCGGTCAGCACCACCACCTGCACGGACGGATCGGCCGCGCGCAACCGGCGGATCGCCTCGATGCCGTCGAGCTCCGGCATCTCCAGGTCCATCAGCACGACGTCCGGATGCAGCCGGGCCGCCTCGGTCAGAGCCTCGGCGCCGTTGCCGGCCTCGCCGATCACTGCGAAATCCGGCTGCGTCGCCAGCATGGCCGCGAGCCCGTCGCGCACCACCGGATGATCGTCGGCCAGAAGAATTCGAATCATGAGCGTCGCAGGGGGACCTCGGCCGTGATCCGGGTGCCTGCGCCGGGCGAGCTTTCGACCTGGAAGCTCCCGCCGAGCAGGCGCGCCCGCTCTTGCATCCCGATCAGTCCGAAGCGGCCCGACGAGTCGGTTCCTTCCGGAAAACCCTTTCCATCGTCCTGGACTGTCAATCGAACCCGATCCGCGGAAGTCTCCAACCGCAGGGCCACATGAGCGGCGGCCGCATGCCGCAGCGCGTTCTGGATCGCCTCCTGGGCGATGCGATAGAGGCCGACCTCGACGGCAGGAGGCAGCGGCACGAGGGCCGGCGGCGACTCGAACGTCACGCCGGCCTCGGACGTCAGCTCGGCGAGCGCCGCCGGGAGCGTCCGTCCCTCCAGCGGAGCGGCGCGCAGATCGAGGACGGAGCGCCGCGCCTCCTCCAGCCCCTTGCGGGTGAGGTCGAGCGCGGCGGTCACGCTCCGCCGGACGCGCTCCGGTTCGGTCTGCTGCGCCAGGAGCGCCTCGGCGGCTTCGAGCTGGAAGGCGATCGCCGTGAGGTCCTGCGCGATCGTGTCGTGGATCTCGCGGGCGAGACGGTTGCGCTCCTCGGTCTGGGCCGCCTCCAGACGGCGCGCGTGCAGCCGCGCCCGCTCGACGGCCACGCCGAGCAGATCGCCGATCGTGTGGAGGAGGTTGAGCTCGTCCTCGTCGAGCTCGCGCCACTCGGGCCCGGCCACGTTGAGCATGCCGAGCCGCTTCAGCTCGCCGCCGGCCGACACCTGGAGCGGCACGCTGGCGTGATAGCGCAGGCCGGCCGTCCGGCTGCGGACCGGCTCCAGCTTGCGCAGCCGGCTGCAGGTGATGACGCCGATGTTGGCCGCGCCGTCGAGATCGCCGTCCTCGAACGCTTCGAGGCAGTAGCACCAGCCGGACAGGAGCTTCGGGTCCTGGAGGAGGGCGGGCGGCAGGTTCTGCGCGGCGGCGAGGTAGGGCTCGCCAGAAGCCTCGTCGAAGAGCAGCACCCAGCCGGTGCTCAGGCCGAGCAGCTCGGCCACTCTTTCGAGCGCCCGCGCGAGCAGCGCCGGGAGATCGACCGACGCGTT
>JBJMGZ010000780.1:0-2951 GCA_045807605.1 Thermoanaerobaculia bacterium
AGGACGCGTGGTTCATCCTGCGCATCCTGCCGTATCGCACGCTCGACAACCTGATCGACGGCGTGGTGCTGACGTTCGTGGACATCACGGAGCTGCGGCAGGCCCAGGAGCAGCGCGACCGCGACATCACCAACCGCATACAGGCCGAGAACGCGCTCCGCGAAGCGGCCCGGCACAAGGACGAGTTCCTGGCGATGCTCGGGCACGAGCTGCGCAATCCGCTGGCGCCGATCCGCAACTGCCTGCACCTCCTGCGCTCCCCGGGCGCCACGGCCGGGCATAGGGAGAAGGCCCACCAGACCATCGAGCGGCAGGTGCTCCACCTCACCCGGCTGGTGGACGACCTGCTGGACATCTCCCGCATCTCCCGGGGCAAGGTCCTGCTGCGCAAGGAGCGGCTCGACCTGGTGGAGACGGTGCGGGCCACGGTGGAGGACCAGCGGCCGGAGCTGGAGGCGGCCGGCCTCGTCCTGGAGTTGGATCTGCCCGCCGCGCCCCTCTGGGTGGACGGCGATCCCACCCGCCTCTCGCAGGCGGTCGGCAATGTGTTGCACAATGCGGGCAAGTTCACCGAGCGGGGAGGACGGATCGGCGTCGCCGTTCGGGACGAGCCGGAGCTCGGCCAGGCGGCCGTCCACGTGCGGGATACCGGCATCGGCATGGAGCCGGAGCTGCTCGCGCGGGTGTTCGAGCCCTTCAGCCAGGCCGAGCGGGGACCGGACCGGGACCGGGGCGGCCTGGGCCTGGGGCTCGCCCTGGTCAAGGCCCTCGCCGAGATGCACGGCGGCTCGGTGGAAGCGTCCAGCCCCGGACCCGGACGGGGCTCGGAGCTCGTGTTGAGACTGCCGGTCCAAGCCGGGGAGGAGGAGACGTCCATGGCCGAGCAGACGACTCATGGGGAGCCCGCGCACCCGCGCCGCTGTCTGGTCATCGAGGACCATGAGGACGCGGCGGAGAGCATGGCGCTGCTGCTGCGCCTGGCCGGGCACGAGGCCGAAGTGGCCCTGGACGCCGGCGCCGGTCTCGAGAAGGCGCGGCAGTTTCTCCCGGAGGTCGTCCTCTGCGACAACGGCCTGCCGGGCGCGATGGACGGCTACGGCCTGGCCCGCGCCTTCCGCGCCGACCCGGAGCTGCCGCCCGCCTTCTTGATCGCCCTGACCGGCTACGGCCAGGAGGAGGACCGGCGGCGCGCCCTGGAGGCGGGGTTCGACGCCCACCTGACCAAGCCCGCGGACCTCGAAGCGCTCCTGGGCCTGCTGGCCAGCCTGGCCCGCACCTGATGAAATCGAACCGTTGGAAGAGCCGGACCACGGACCGTGTTGAGAGCACGGAGAGACTATGACTCGCAAGATCCGCACCCTGGGAGCCCCGGCCGCCGTCTGCCTGCTCACCCTGATCGCGGCGCCGCCCCTGCCGGCCCGCGTGCCCAAGGAGGAGCCGCCGGCGGTCCAGCCCTCGGAGCTCAAGAAGATGAGCATCGAGGAGCTGATGGAGATCGACGTGACCTCGGTCTCCCGGCACACCGAGCGCGTCTCCGGGGCCGCCGCCGCCATCACCGTGATCACCGGGGAGGACGTCCGCCGCTCGGGCGCCAACAACCTCCCCGATGCCCTGCGCATGATCGTCTCCCTGCACGTGGCCCAGTTCGACGGCCGCACGTGGGCCATCAGCGCCCGCGGCTTCAACATCACGACGGCCAACAAGCTGCTGGTGCTGATCGACGGGCGCAGCGTCTACACCCCGCTCTTCTCGGGGGTGTTCTGGGACGTGCAGGACGTCATGCTCGAGGACGTCGAGCGCATCGAGGTGATCCGCGGCCCCGGCGCGGCCCTGTGGGGCGCCAACGCCGTCAACGGGGTGATCAACATCCTCACCAAGAACGCCAGGGAGACCGTGGGCCGGCTGGCCAACGTGGGAGCCGGCACCGAGGAGAGGGGCTTCGGCAGCTTCCGCCAGGGCGGCAAAGTGGGGGAGAGGACCTGGTACCGGGCCTACGGCAAGTACTCCTACCGCGACGCGCTGGAGTTTGAAAGCGGCGCCAGCGCCCGCGATCCGCTGCGGCGGGGGCAGGCCGGGTTCCGCATCGACCGCGACATTGAGGAGGACGCCGGCCGCGGGTCTTTCACCCTCCAGGGCGACGCCTACCAGGGCCGGTCGGCGGAGGCGATCCGCTCCGACACCGAGCTCGACGGCGGCAACCTTCTCGGACGCTGGTCCCGCTCGAAATCCGAGGACTCGGGGGTCGACCTCCAGGTCTACTACGACCGCACCCACCGGCTCATCCCCAACAGCTTCGAGGAGCGCCGCGACACGCTGGACCTCGACTTCCAGCACCGGCTGCCCCTGGGCCGGCGGCACGGCGTGGTGTGGGGAGGTGGCTACAGGGTCACCAGCGACGAGGTGGAGAACAGCGCGGCGACGGTCTTCATCCCGGACCAGCGGACCCAGCACCTCTTCAGCGCCTTTCTGCAGGACGACTTCGAGCTCTCCCCCAGCCTGCGGTTGACGGCGGGCTCCAAGCTCGAGGTCAACGACTCGACGGGGCTCGAGGTGCAGCCGAGCGTGCGCTTCGCCTGGACCCCCAACGAGCACCGGACGGTGTGGGGAGCCGTCTCGCGGGCCGTGCGCACGCCCACCCGCCTGGACGAGGACCTGCGCTTCCTCGCCGGGCCGGTGGTCACGCTGCGAGGCGACCGGGACTTCGACTCCGAGGAGCTGCTCGCCTACGAGCTCGGCTACCGCCACCAGCCCCTGCGCAACCAGGTGCTGGACGCCGCGCTGTTCTACAACGTCTACGACAACCTGCGCAGCCAGGAGCCCTCGGCGACCCGCTCGGGCCTGCCGATCGTGCTCGCCAACAAGCTGAACGCGAAGACCTGGGGCCTCGAGCTGCGGGCGAGCTGGCAGCCGCTGCCCTGGTGGCGCGTGTACGCCGGCTACGCCTTCCTCGA
>JBJMGZ010000781.1:0-10495 GCA_045807605.1 Thermoanaerobaculia bacterium
GGCACACCGCCTCTACCGCTTTCATGCCGGAGCCGAACCGCGCCATGGCCAGGCGGTGATCCGCCAACTGGCTGTAGGGAAGGAAGCGGACGCGCAGCGTCGGATGGAGGAAGTAGAGAAGGTTGGCCGCCGGTTTCCTTCCTGAACCTGAAGACGGGTGAAAGGCCGAAGCCCTTCACCCGCCGGGAGGCTTGCTGCCGCGAGTCCTCTACCAGATATAGATGAATCGCACGTTGAGGCTGTTGGTCGTCTGCGAGGGATTGAACCCCTTTTCGTTCTTCTGGCTCCTGAGCTCGGTGATGAACTGCAGGCCGTTGTTCATCGGCACGTTCACGAAACCCGTGAACGCCGAAACGTCGTTGTCGTCGATCAGATCCGTAGGGTCGAACTGGTCGTAGCGCAAGCCCACTCCGAGCTTCTCACCGGTGAACTCGATCTTGGAAACCGAGTAGCTGCTGCCGCGCGGATTGTACCCGCCGGCATCGGTCGACTTGTTCCTGTCGAGATAGGAGACGTTGGCCTGCAAGCGGGCGTCGAAGTAGTTGGCGCCGATGAAGGCAGGCGTCTCGCGGTCCTTTTCCCAGTCCCGGATCAGCCCGATCTCGCTCGCCGCCCGCCAGCCCGCGCGGCGGAACTCGTAACCCACGCGGTTGACCCGCGGGATGACGGTGTGGCAGAACGAACAGGACACTCCGTACTGCCGGGCAAAGTTGGGCATTGCCTGCGCCGCGGGCTCCGTCCACAAGGCCAGCCCAACCATGAGCGCTCCGCACAGGAGCAGAGCGGCGGCGTTGCTGAGGTCCTTGCACATTGGCTATCTCCTCAGGGTCCCTTTTTGGTGATCTCTTGTTCTGGACGGGATTAGAGAGGTCCTGCCTCGCCAATGCAAGCCAGAACGGGTAGGCGCCGGAATGCATTGAGACGGGCCGTTGGCCTACCCTTTCGGATAGTGCGAACCTCGACCCGTTCTTCTAAGGTGGCAGTCGAGAAAGGAGAACAGAGTATGAAACGAAACGTGGCAATCGTGGTGCTGTTGTCGTTCGTGGCGCTGGTCGCCGTCTTCTCCATGGCGCGGGCGAGCGATACGCCAGCCGGGACTCCCGATCCCAAGGCCATCTTCCTCGCCCAGAAGTGCAACCTCTGCCATTCGCTCGCGGCGGCCTCGATCGAGCGCACGATGAAGAGCTCCAAGGCTCCCGACCTCTCGGGCGTGGGACTGGAGCGCGACGCGGCCTGGATCGGGAAGTTCATCACCAAGCAGGAGAAGCTGAACGGCAAACCGCACCAGAAGATGTTCTCGGGCAGCGAGGCCGAGCTCAAAGCTCTCACTCAGTGGCTCGCGGGGATGAAGCAGAAGCCGTGAGACAGCTTGCCGCTTCATCGGCGGCGGGGTGCACAAGAGCTCCCCTCTCCCCATCCCCGGCCTGATCGAGAAGATCATGGCGCAGCCCATGCGGGAGCTCGCCGCCGCCGTCAAGGCCCACGACAGCGCCGGGTTCAGCACCGCGTTCGACGCCCTGACCGCGGGCTGCAACTCGTGTCATCAGGCCACGAATTTCGGCTTCAACGTCGTTGTCCGGCCCTCGTCGAACCCATTCACCAATCAGTCGTTCACGGCCCGGAAGGCGCCAGGGGGCCTGACTGGCGCACCTGTTCCGAAGGAGATCCCGTGAACCGACCCGTCGTATTGACCCTCGTTGCAGGCCTTGCCTGCGTCATCGCCATCGACACCGCTGGCGCCGCGGAAACCACGCCGCAAGCCCGGTTGACGGATGCCCTCCTGTGCAAGGTGGACCCGCTGGCCGTTGTCCGCAAGATGGCTGCGAGCGGGTCGTCCGGTTTCGATCGGGGATTCGCTGCGGCGACCTTCGGCGAAGAGATGGATGAGATGGACGTCGTCATCTTGCGCTCGCCCCTCGAAATCGGCGGCGCCAGGACCTCGGCCATCCTGCTGACCTTCGCCCAGAGCGAGGATTTCGGGGCGCTCGTGTACGGCCGCTTTCGTGGCGACTATCACCAGGCCGTCGCGGCCTTGAAGCTCACCCCCACGGCGAGGAAGGATGGCCTGCGCCTGGGACAGTTCACGAGAGCCACGGCGGTCGACGCGGACGGCCACCCCGACAAGCTCTGCCCGATGACGATCGCGCTCACTCCGCTGGAAGATGGCACCTTCCTCCTCGGATGCGGATGGTGCAACGGTTGAGGGGGAGATCGCCCTTCCTGGATGTCATTCAACACATGAAGTAGCGGAAGCCCTCAGAATCGGGTGAACCCACCCGAGTCACTCGGGTACATCCCTGAGTCGCTCGGGTAGTCGCCGTGAGCTCGGGATCGTTTGCCGATAGAAGCCTGCTCGTTTGCTGCCGGCGCGGTCCTCCCCCGCCTCCCGAAGTCCCGCCTTTGGCTTCTCAGCGCACTTCTGCTCTCTGAACCCAAAGCAGCAGATCTGCGGAAAGGCGCGTGATGAGCGGAAGAGCGTGGCAGCGTCTCGGCATGAGCCTTGTCTTGCTGGCCGGATTCACCGGCACCGGCATCCGGCCGGGAGGAGCGGGCGAGCCCGCCACGGCGGAAGCCCTCTGGATCGCGGGCGAGCCAGGTCTGCTGAAGCTCTCCGATCCCGGCGGGGAGCCGGTCCTCCGGATCGACGGACTGCAGGAGGCGAGAGCGGTTGCCGTCGATTCCGTGCGCGGCACTGCCTGGGTCTGGGCGGGGCGCACGCTCCACGCCTACAGCTTCGAAGGCGAGCCTCTCCTGTCCGTGCCGGTCGGCCTCCCCGGGACGGACGATGCCGAGCTGGCCGTCCGCCCGGGGGACGGCTCGGTCTGGCTCGCGGTCGGGGACAGCCTGGTCAGCTTCTCCTCCTCGGGGCAGCAGCTCCGGACCGTCCGGACAGGCGAGCGGGTCGACTCGCTCGCGCTCGAACCGGCCGAGGGCCTGCTCTGGGCCGGGACGCGGCGCTTCGCGGCGGCCTACGACGCCGTGTCCGGAGCCCTGGTCCGGACCATCCCGGTGGACGGGTTGCGGGATCTCGATACGGATGGAGAGGGCGGGACCTGGGTGGCGCGGAAGGGGAGCCTGAGACGGTACGGTCCGGACGGCGAGCTGCTCCTGGAGCGGCCTTCCGGTGACCTCCTCCACATCGCATCCACACCGGGGGGCGGAGCCTGGATCGCCACCGGCAAGGAGATGATGCGGATCGGCCCGGCCGGCGAAACCCTCTTCAGCTTGAGCCCGTTCGACGGGCGCGGTGAGATCGTCGACCTGATCGCCGATCCCGGAGACGGCTCGGCCTGGGTTGCGCTCCAGGACGCGCTGGCCCGCGTGAGCCCGGCGGGGGAGGTGAGCCGGCCCTCGCACCTCGGGCTTCCGCTCCACATCCGCGATCTGGCGCTCGACTCCGATCTCGTCCTGCCCGTGATCTCGATCCTCGCGCCCGGACCCGGCGCCGTCCTGGCCACGAGGATCCCGGCCGTGGAGCTGGCCTACGACGATGCGGGCACCGGAGTCGATGCGGCCAGCCTGGACGTCCGCGCGGGAGAGCTCGCCTTCTCGTGCCAGGCCGCGGAGGAGGGGGCCACCTGCTCTCCCGCGGAGCCCCTGGCCGAAGGCGAGCACGTCGTGACGGCCACGGTCCGCGATCTCGCGGGCAACCTGTCGCCGCCTGCGGAAGTCCGCTTCACCGTCGACGTGACGCCTCCCCGGATCGAGCTCTCCCGCCCCGCGGACGGGCTGGTGACGTCCGAGCCGGAGCTGACCTTCGCAGGCTCCCTCGGCGAGCCGGCATCCCTCTCCCTGAACGGTTCTCCCGTGGCCGTGGACGGCCAGGCGTTCCTCCACGGTCCGGTGCTGCTTCAGGAAGGGACGAACGCCTTTCTCCTGATCGCCACGGACCGCGCCGGAAACGTGGGCGAGCTGGCGTTGACCGTCACGCTGCGCACGGCCCCGCCGGACGACTCCCTCCCTCCGGACCCGCGGGACGTGGCGACGCCCATCGATCCCACGGTGGCCTCGGACCTCGCGGCCGACATGGAGTTCCTCTACACCGGCAGCCATCCGATCCAGACCGGAGTGGAGCCGGGCACGATCGAGCCGCGGCGGGCGGCCGTGGTCCGGGGGCGCGTGATCGGCCGCGACGGCGGGCCTCTTTCCGGAGCCCGGATCTCCATCCTTGGGCATCCTGAGCTCGGGAGCACGCTCAGCCGCGCCGACGGGATGTTCGACCTGGCCGTCAACGGCGGCGGGGCCTTGATCCTCCACTACGAAAAGGAAGGGAGGCTGGCCGTCCAGCGGCAGGTGGACGTGGCCTGGCGGGACTTCGCCTGGGCGCCCGACGTGGCGCTGATCCCCTATGACTCGCCAGCCACGGTCGTCGTGGCCGGGTCCCCCGAGATCCAGGTGGCGCGCGGCAGCATGGTCCAGGACGAAGACGGCTCCCGGCGATCGACCCTTCTGATCCCTGCCGGCACGGGGGCGGAGATGGTCCTGCCGGATGGCAGCGTTCAGGCGCTCCCCTCTCTGACCCTCCGGGCCACCGAGTACACCGTCGGCCCGAACGGTCCCGCGGCCATGCCCGGTCCCCTGCCGCCCACCGTGGCCTACACCTATGCCGTGGAGCTGAGCGCGGACGAGGCGGTCGCCGCCGGGGCGCAGCGGGTCTCGTTCACGCAGCCGCTCATCCACTACGTGGAAAACTTCCTGGGCTTCCCCGTGGGCGGCGCCGTGCCCTCGGGCTACTACGACCGCGAGCTCGCGGCCTGGGTGCCGTCCGACAACGGCCGGATCGTCCGGGTGCTTGGGACCGCCGGAGGACTGGCCGAGCTGGACGTGACCGGGGGCGGCGCCCCCGCGGATGGTCCGGCCCTCGCCGCCCTGGGGATCACCGAGGCGGAGCTGCGCCAGCTCGCGCTCCTGTACGTCGCCGGGCAGAGCCTGTGGCGGGTGCCGATCCCCCACCTTACGCCCTGGGACCACAACTGGCCCTTTGGACCACCCGACGACGCGACGCTCCCCGAGGAGACGGAACCGGAGACCGACGAGCCCGAGGACGAGAGCTGCGAGCAGGGGGGCTCGGTCATCGACTGCCACAACCAGGTGCTCGGGGAGGATGTGCCGGTCACGGGCACGCCGTTCCAGCTCCACTACCGCAGCGATCGGGTGCCTGGACGTGCCGCGAGCCGCACGCTGAAGATCCCGCTGAGCGGTGCCGGCGTCCCGGCCAGCCTGAAGCGGATCGAGGTCGAAATCCGGATTGCCGGCCGCCGCTTCACGGAAACCTTCCCTGCAGCGCCGGACCTGGACTATTCATTCGCGTGGGACGGCAAGGACGCCTACGGCCGCACGATCCAGGGGAGGGTCGTGGCCACCCTGGACTTGGGCTGGGTCTACGAAGGCGTCTACCGCGAGCCGGGTACCCGTTTCGCCTCCTTCGGCGGGACCTCCACGATCGCGGACCGGACCCGCCAGGAAGTCACGCTCAAGCGCAGGACCGCCGCCGTGCTCGGGAGCTGGAGCGCGCGCGAGCTGGGTCTCGGCGGCTGGAGCCTGACCGTGCATCACGGCTACGACCCCAACAGCAGGACCCTGTTCTACGGCGACGGCCGCCGCCTGAGCCGCAGGAGCCTGGATCTCGTCCGCAAGATCGTTGCGGGCGGAAACCCGTATGACCGTACCGCGGGAGAGGGCCTCCCGGCCGTGTCGGTGAACGTCAACCTCGCGCGAGGTGTGGTTGCGGCTCCGGATGGAAGCTTCTATTTCGCCGAGCGGGATGGGCAGCGAGTCCGCCACGTGGACACGCAGGGGATCGTCCGCACCGTGGCAGGGACGTGGGGCGCAGGAGGGTTCGGCGGGGATGGGGGGCTGGCAACGCAAGCGCTGCTGAACGGTCCGGTGGACGTCGATCTCGGCCCGGACGGCAGCCTCTATATCGCCGAATGGTACAGCGGCTGCATCCGGCGGGTCGATCGCAGCGGCGTGATCCGGACCGTGGCCGGCCGCGGATTCCTGCAGGGTGAAGGAATCCCTGCCACCCAGGCGCTGCTCACCTCGGTCTCCCAGGTCCTGGTCGCTCCCGACGGCACCTTCTATTTCTCGGATACCGACGGGAGCCGGGTCCGGAGGGTGGACCGCGACGGGCTCGTCTGGACCGTGGCAGGCACGGGAACGGCCGGCTTCAATGGCGATGGCGGGCCGGCCAACCGCGCGCAGCTCTACTGGCCGTGGGGTCTGGCGCTCGATCGGGACGGCAACCTCTACATCAGCGACTCCGGCAACAAGCGCATCCGCCGCGTCGGCCCGGACGGTACCATCCGGACCGTAGCAGGCGGAGGGACGACCTCCACCTCCAAATTCCGCGAGGGCATGGCGGCCACGGAGATCCGCAATGTCACGGTCACCGCCATGGCGGCGGCGCCGGACGGCAGCCTGATCTTCTTTGCCACCGATTCCGGCCTGCAGAGGCTTCTGCGCCTGAGCCCGGAAGGCCTCCTCACGTCGCTCGAGGGCAAGGCGTTCCTTCCCAGCCTTCCCAGTCAGATGACGGGCCTCGCGCTCGCTCCCGGCGGTGAGATCCTCCTCACCGCGGATTCGGAGATCTGGGGATTCGCGCCGCTCCTGCCCGGGGCAGGCGCCGGAGGTTCCGTAGTCCCTTCAGAGGATGGCAGAGAGCTTTTCGTCTTCGATGTCCGCGGCCGGCACCTGAGGACCGTCGACGGTCTCACCGGAGACTTGAGGTATCAATTCTCCTACGATGCCCGCGGCTTTGTTTCCGAGATCGCCGATGCCTTCGGCAACGCAACCCGCATCGAAAGGTTCGGCAACGGCAACCCGGCCGCGGTCGTCGCGCCGTTCGGCGACCGCACCGCGCTCGCCGTCGATGCCGAGGGCTACCTCGCCCGCATCACGAACCCGTTGGGGGAAGCCTTCTCCTATGCCTCGTCCGCGGACGGGCTTTTGCTCTCCCAGACCGATCCCAAGGGTCGTGTCTCCCTCTTCCGATATGACGAGGGAGGCCGGCTCGTCCGCGACGACGACCCTGCCGGCGGCTTCAAGTCGCTGACCCGCCTGGCCCGGCTGGACGGCTATGCCGTGGAGGTGAGCACGGCCCTGGGACGGCGCACCTCGTACGCCGTGGACCGGCCGGACAGCCGGGACGTGATCCGCGTCAACACCCTTCCCTCGGGCGTGGCCTACCAGACGACCTCCTCGCCGGGAGGCAGGCATGTGTCGCTCCAACCCGACGGCACGACGGTCACGGTCTTCGAAGGGGAAGATCCCCGTTTCAAGAGCCTCGTCCCCGTTAGCGAGACCGAGCAGGTGCGTACCCCCTCCGGCCTGATCTCGACCCGCTACCGGTTCCGCACGGCTCTCCTGGCCGATCCCGCCAATCCCGCGAGCCTGACCCGCGCGACGGAGTCCCTGATCGACAACGGACGCACCTCGACCCTCGTCTACGACGGGCTCCTGCGCCGGATGACGCTCACCTCTGCGGAATCAAGGCAGCGCTCCCTCGGGTTGGACGCGCTCGGCCGGATCTCCTCCGTTGCGGTAACCGGGCTCCAGCCGGTCGCCTTCACCTACGACGCGCGGGGGAGGCTTTCGGCTCTCGCCCAGGGATCGGGAGAGGAGCAACGCCTCTTCCAACTGAGCTACGGCGCCGACGGCCGGCTGGCCACGGTGACCGATCCGCTCTCCCGCACGGTCGCTTTCCAGTACGACGAGGCCGGCCGGGTCAGCACGCAGACCCTTCCGGACAGCCAGGCGATCGCCCTCGCGCACGATCCTCTCGGGAACGTCGCCGTGGTCGCTCCCCCCGGCCGGCCGGCGCACGCCTTCACGTACACGCCCGTGGACCTGCTGGAGGAGTACCGGCCGCCGTCCCTCGGCAGCGGAGAGGTCCGGACCCGGTATGCCTACGACGCGGACCGCAAGCTGCGGCAGATGATCCGGCCCGACGGCCGGATCGTGGACCTGGACTATGACGCGGGCGGCCGGCTGGGCGGGCTCGTCTTCTCCCGGGGGAGGATCGGCTACGAGCGCGACTCTGCCGGCCGTATGACCGGCATCACGGCTCCGGGAGGGGAAGGGCTCGCCTTCACCTATGACGGCTTCCTCCCGCTGCGCACCACCTGGAGCGGCCCGGTCGCGGGCACGGTCGATCGCGCCTATGACAACAGCTTCCGGGTCATGAGCCTGACGGTTGGCGGCACCTCCCCGGTCACCTTCGCCTACGACCGCGACAGCCTGCTCGTCCGGGCCGGCTCGCTGACCCTGACCCGCAACGCCGCCAACGGCCTGCTCACCGGCACGGCCTTGGGCCGCGTGACCACGGCGCAGACCTACAACGGCTTCGGAGAACCCGCGAGCTTCACCGCCCGTCTGGACGGCGCGCCGGTCCTCTCCATGACCTATGAGCGCGACCGGCTCGGCCGGATCGTCCGCAAGCAAGAGACCCTCGGCGGGACGACGGATTCCCATCTCTACTCGTATGATCTGGCAGGCCGGCTGGTCGCGGTGGAGAAGAACGGGATTATCATCTCCCATTACGAGTACGACTCAAATGGGAACCGCCTTGCCCGCACCACGTCCGCCGGCACCGAGACCGCCGAATACGACGCCCAGGACCGCCTGATGCGCTACGGAGACACGGCCTACGCCTATACCGCCAACGGCGAGCTGGAGAGCAAGACCCGGAGCGGGCAGACCGTCGCCTATGACTACGACGAGCTGGGCAACCTCCACGGGGTGGACCTGGCGGACGGAATCCGGATCGAGTACCTCCTGGATGGCAAGAACCGCCGGATCGGCAAGAAGGTGAACGGCGTGCAGGTCCAGGGCTTCCTCTACCAAGACCAGCTCGAGCCCATCGCCGAGTTGAACGGTTCGGGGCAGGTAGTCGCCGTCTTCATCTACGGAAGCCGGCCGCACGTGCCGGACTACCTGTTGAAGAACGGGCGGACTTATCGGATCGTCGCCGACCACCTTGGAAGCCCGCGGCTGGTGATCGACACGGGCACGGGCGAGGTGGCCCAGCAGATGGACTACGACGAGTTCGGGAACGTGATCCTGGACACGAACCCGCGCTTCCAGCCCTTCGGCTTCGCGGGCGGGATCTATGATGCGCACACGGGGCTCGTGCGGTTCGGGGCGAGGGACTACGATGCGGAGGTGGGGCGGTGGGTGGCGAAGGACCCTCGGCTCTTTTCCGAGGATGGCCCGAACCTCTACCTCTACTGCACGGGAGACCCCGTCAACCTGGTGGATTCGGACGGACGGTCCCCTGTCCTTGCAGCGCCCCTCGTAGCGGGGGGACTCGTAGCCCTGACCGTGGGGGTGATGGTTTACGAATGGTGGATTCACACACCAAACGGAGAAGAATGGCTCAAGGACATTTCCAAACGGCTGCCGCCCTTCACGATACCGATCGAGAATCGGCGCCCGCAGGCACAAAGGCCAGGCGCGCCAGGGCGGACCTGCCCTCCGCCCACTGCGTTCCGGGAGCACGGCCACGTCTGAAAGATCCTCCGCCGCTCACTCTTGGAGACCCGGAAGATCCGAAGCAACCGCCGGAGCCGGACGGGCCGATCAGGAAGCGCCGAGGCTTTTGGGAGGATTTAGGTGATGCTGTCAATAGTGGCCTGGAAACGCTTGGTCACTTCCTGGGTTGAGGTATGCTGCTGAGGGGATAGGTTTGACTTGACTGCAATGGTGCATTCACACGCGATGGTCGAGGTAAGAGAAGCATATACTGAGTTTCATCCCCCGCTGGATTTCCGGCGGGCCGTCTATGCTCTGCTTCAGGGTGTACCTTCGCAGTACCTGGCGGGCCTTGAGGAGGTAGTACTTCGTGATGTTGCAGGATTCGGCAGGCGGGAGAAAAGGCGCAAGGCCCGATCACGAGGTCGGGACATCCGGATCAGTGAATGCCGGGGACTGTACTATAAACGAACTCCACAACGGCGCGCCACAATCGTCCTGTTCATTGACAATATTATGGGTAGTTTGCCTGTATGGATTTTTTCAGTACCTCTCTTCCGGGACATCCTCTTGGCGCGCACGCTTTTTCACGAGATCGGACATCACATTCACCGCTCGGTCTGTCCCGAATTCGCTGAGAAGGAGGACGTTGCAGAACGCTGGAGGCAGACTCTAACAAAGGCCTATTTTCGGCGTCGTTACTGGTACCTGGGACTTTTCGTCTTGCCCCTGCGGTGGCTGTTAAGGGCAAGCCGAGCCGCCTCGCAATTCATTAGGCGATTGAAGTCGTCGTCCTAGATATACAGGGCGTGCGGGTGGACACGATCAGCAACTACCTTGCAGCGCGACTTGCAACCAGTTCAGGCAGCAAGCACTGCCGCCGCGTTTTTGAGATGCCTTTCGATTTCAGAAAATTTGCCGCCGCCATCTTCCTTCTGGCGCTAAGCTGCTGCTCTTGCTATGAGCGGAGAGGTGATAATTTCAAAGGCCTCTCTGAGGCACGTGCGAAAGGGGCAATCGAGAG
>JBJMGZ010000782.1:0-6915 GCA_045807605.1 Thermoanaerobaculia bacterium
ATGCCGCTGATCTTCGCGACCGGCCCGGGAGCCGGAGCGCGCAACAGCATCGGCATCATGCTGGTCTCCGGCATGATCATCGGCACGGCCTTCACGCTCTTCGTGGTGCCCTCGATCTATGTCCTGGTGGCGCGCACGCACAGGGCCGACCAGTTCGAAGAGGCGGAGGAAGGGGAGGCGGTCCCGGCCTGAGCGGCAGGAAGTCCTGAAGGGACTTCAAGGACAGCAAGGACGTCAAGGACAGGAGATCCGGCACTCCCTTTCCATGGGCCGGCCGAAGGCCGGGAAGGGGAGGGCCGGGGAGGGGGCCTTCCACGCTGACCACGGAACGTTCCGCGCCGACCGCGGGAGTTTCCGCGTTGACCGCGGAACGTTTCACGCTGGCCGCGGGAGTTTCCGCAGTGACCGCGGAACCTTCCCGCTGACCGCGGGAGTCTCCGCGGTGACCGCGGGAGTTTCCGCGATGACCGCGGAACGTTCCTCGCCGACCGCGGGAGTTCCCGCGGTGACTGCGGAATGTTCCCCGCTGACCGTGTGAGCTTCCGCAGTAACTGCGGAACGTTCCGCGCTGACCGCGGGAGTTTCCGCGTTGACCGCGGAACGTTCCACACGGACCGGGTCAGGGATCAGGCGAGGGTTCGGATCTTCGCACTCTGGCCCGGGAGCGTTTTCCCTGGGAGTTCCACATGCCGCTTCGCGGCACCCTAAGATCAATGAAATATGAATCGGCGGAACGCCGGCCTTTTGCGGGGGAAGGAACGAGGCGCCGGCGGACTCCAGGGGAAAGCTGCGGTCGAAGGTAGCCGGTCGCGGAGGCTTTGTCCCTCAACCCTGAGCCTCGTTCGACTTCTTGCGCTGGAATGGCCGGCGTTCCGCCGGTTGATCCGGACAAGGCCGGCGAGACGCCGGCGGACCCAGGGAAAGCACGGTCGTCCCAGGGCAGGTTGTCAAGGCAGGTGCGGGGGAGTGACCTCCTCGCCGGTACCGGGCACCTGCGGCGCTCTGGCCCGGGGCTTGGCCGTCAGGCCTTGAACTTGTCCGGGAACTGCGCCTCGATCCCGGAGCTCAGCATATCCGCCATGTGCAGGATCTGGGTGTGGATCTCGTCGTAGGAGGCGATGCTCGCCGCCCAGTCCTTCTTCAGGTGCGCCACCACCTCCTGGGTCGTCAGGGTCAGGTGGTCCCGCATCATCTTCTTGCCGTCCGCGAGCGGCCAGCTCTTCGGGTTGGCGCCGGCGAGGAAGGTCGCGATGTCGTCGGCGTTGGCAAACCACCGCTTCGTGGCAGCGTCCTGCTTCGCCGAGTCGCCGGCCTTCGCGGCCTCGATGAGGTCAGCGGCGATCAGGATGTGGTCGCGCAGCAGCCCGGTGAGCTGGGTGCCCGCCGCGTCGCCGTAGAACGGCTTGATGGCGTTGCCGAGGTCGGCCTGGTTCTGCAGCAGGCGCTTCGCGGTGGCGTCCTTGTCCGGCAGACCGCCGAGCGCCGAGACGATGTACAGGCGGGTCCACGTGACGTGGTCCTCCCAGAGCTTGCGCATATCGGCGTTGAACGTGTCACGGTCCATCAACGACGAGTGCTGCGAGTGCTGCGATTGCGCGAGCGCGCCCGGGGTCGAGGCCAGGAGCGCGGCGACGATGAGGAGCAGCGAGCGAGTCAGGTTTTTCGGGATCATGGGGTACCTCCGTTCGTTCCCGTTCGCCTCTACAGAGTCGCGACGCCGTCGGACGTTACAGCCGTCCCCCGGACAGGGCCTCGTCCCTCTCCGGCGAATGTTCGATAGCGAACCCACCTCCGCTCCTGATAGAGTCGGAAGCAAGAACGTGCATGTCTCATGAAGACGACCAGATCTGCTTGGCCGTTAAGTGGATCCAGGTCGGAGGCGCCGGCACGAAGCCGCCCGGGTCTTGACTGAATTAACCTAGAGGTTAAAAATGAAGCTCCGGCGAGTCCGCAGGGGACAGTGGGATGTATTGGCGATGTGCGAGCCTCGCGGGGAGTGTCCGCTTCTGGATTTTCTGGCGAGCCTGGAGGCGCACCTGGAAGCCGAGGGCCGGGCGATGCTTCGGCTACTCGCGAACGTAGCGGAGCAGGGGCCGCCTCACAATGTGGAGGCGTCGCACAAGATCGTCGGAGAGATCTGGTAGCTCATCGCCGGTCGGCTGCGGGTGCTGTGGTTTTACGACCAGGGGAGGCTCGTCGTCTGCAGCCATGGATTCTTGAAACGTACAAGGAAGACACCGCCCGGCGAGGTCGAGCGGGCCCAGGCTGCCTTCGATGCTTATCAGAGAGCAAAAAAGGCAGGAACCCTGAAGGTGGAGGGCTAGACATGAAGCCGCAGAGCTTTCCAGAGCTTTTCGAGCGGGCGGAGGAGCACGAGGACTACTGGCTCGCGGGCTCGATCCTCGAGTTCACGGAGGCTGTCGTGCGGGAGATGGAGCGCCAGGGCATCAGCCGGACGGATCTGGCCCGAAGGCTGGGCACCACACCGGCTTATGTGACCAAGATCCTGCGCGGCAAGGTGAATTTCACTCTCGCCACGATGGTGAGATTGGCCCGTGCTCTGAGCTCTGAGATGCATGTCCAGCTCATCGGTCCCTCCCAGGAAGTTGGGAAAGCAGCGCGGGCTTCCTGACCTGCCTGAGTGAAACGGCCGGGTGTGCTCCCACGGTCCGCGGCCGGCCTTATGGTATCGTCCCCGGCCGGGGTGACCTGTTCTCATGTCCTCGAAAACAAATGGCTTGGCGGTCCATGGCTTGGCGGTAATATCCGGTGGCGGGACCGGCATCGGGCGCGAGATCGCGCTGGAGCTGGGACGGCGCGGGTATGACCTCGCCCTGCTCGGACGGCGCGAGGAGCCGCTCCGGCAGACCCTGGAGGAGTCCGGGGCCGATGGGCTCGCCCTGGTCTGCGACGTGCGCGATGCTTCCCGGGTCCATCAGGCCGCGGACCAGATCCATGCCCGTTGGGAGGCCGCCGAGGTGATCGTCCCGGCCGCGGGCGTCGCGCACATCTCCCCCCTGGTGGATCTCGCTCCCGAGGCTTTCGCGGAGACCGTGGACGTCAACCTCACCGGCACGGCGCTCCTGATCCGCGCCTTCCTGCCTGCCATGACCGCGCGGGGGCGGGGGCAGATCTTCCCGATCCTCTCCGTGGCGGCGCGCAAGGGGTTCCCGGGATGGACGGCGTACTGCGCCAGCAAGTGGGGACTGGCCGGGCTCGTGGCCGCGCTGCGGGAGGAGCTGGCCGGGTCCGGCATCCGGATCACCGCGCTCTACCCGGGCGCCACGGACACTCCCATCTGGGACACGGCGCCCGGCAAGTGGGACCGCTCGAAGATGGTGCCGCCGCGCGAGGTGGCCCGGGCCGTGGGCTTTGCCCTCGAGGCCGGTCCCTCGACCCTGATGGAGGAGATCCACCTCGGCCCCGCGGGAGGCGCGCTGTGAGCGCACCATGAGAAAGACCTGGCTCCTCCTCCTGACGCTCTTCCTGCCGCTCCTGGTGCTGCTGCCGGGCGGCGGCTGGGTCCTGGGGCTGCTCTCGCCGCTGACGCTCTTGCCGTCGTTTGCCCCCCGGGTGCGGGAGCGCGACTACTGGGGCGCCTGGCGGCTGGGCATCGTCTGGGCGCTCCTCCTGAGCGCGGGAGTGATCCTCCTGGTCTTCCTGATGCCCGAGGCGGCGGCGCGCGGCATCGTGCGCGGCGAGAGCTACCGGCAGGAGATGTTCGGCTGGATCGCCACGGGCGAGGGCAAGGAGAACGAGTGGCGCCAGTTCCTCCCCGAGCACCTGCTCCACCTGGCCGTGTTCGTGCTCCTCACCTGGGCGAGCGGCGGCTACCTCGGGCTGGTGCTCGGCGCGCTCCTCACGGCCTACATGAGCTACTTCGTCGGCAGCTATGCCGCGGCGAGCGGCCATCCGGTCCTGGGGTCGTTCGCGGCCTGGGTGCCGTGGTCGGTGATCCGGGTGTGCGCGTTCGTGCTCTTGGGCGCGGTGTTCGCCCGGCCGCTCCTGGTGCGCAAGGCGTGGCCGTTCGAGCGCGTGGACTCCGGACGGGAATACCGCTTGATGGCCCTGGCCGCGGCCGGGATCGCGGCGGACCTCCTCATCAAGACCTTTCTCGCCCGTCCCTACGGGCTCTTCCTGCGGCAGATGGCCCGGAGCGCGATGGCCATGCTGCCGCTCTAGAGGGCATTGCATCCATGAGCGACATTCAGGAGATCCAGGGCTCGTTGAACGCGGCCGGCCGGCGGTTCGCGATCGTGGCGTCGCGCTTCAACTCCCGTGTCGTCGAGCTGCTGGTCGGCGGCGCCGTGGATTGCCTGCGCCGCCACGGGGCCGACGACATCACCCTTGTCCGGGTGCCCGGCGCGTGGGAGATCCCGCAGGCAGCCGAGGAGCTCGCCTCCGGCGAGCGCAAGTTCGACGCCATCGTCGCCCTGGGCGTGGTGATCCGGGGCGAGACCCCGCATTTCGACTACATCTGCTCCTCGTGCAGCCGGGGGCTCTCCTCGACGTCCAAGCGCCACCGCATCCCGGTCGGGTTCGGAGTGCTGACCTGCGACACGTCGCAGCAGGCGGAGGAGCGGGCCGGGGGCAAGGCCGGCAACAAGGGGTGGGAGGCGGCGCTCGCCGCCCTGGAGATGGCCGATCTCTTCGCCCGCCTGCATTCCTCCTAGCGGAGCGCTCCCGGGCCGGCTATGATTGCCGGGCTCCGGGCCATGGGCGGCTCAGGCGTTCCCCCCCGATCAGCATCGAATCTGCGTCTGGGTAAATCGGTGGGAGATCCCCGTCCCCCCGGGGGATTTTTTCGAGGTGAGTTCGAGGCGAGGCAATGAATCCGGCACGACGTCGTATATCCCGGGAGATGGCGGTCCAGATGCTCTACCAGAGCGACCTGGGCGGCAGCCCTCTGCCCCAGATCTTCAACAGCTTTGACTTGGCCGAGTACGTGGCGCGGGAGGAGATGGGGGAGAAGCGGAAGGACGGCCAGGAGCCGCCGGCTGGTCCTGGTCCAAGCCGGCCTGCACGGGAAGAGGAGCGGGCCGAGTACCTGCGCCGCAAGCGCTCCGCCGAGGAGGCGTTCGCGTTCGCGCAGGGGCTGGTCCAGGGCACCATCGAGCACCGCGAGCAGGTCGACGCCCTGATCCGCGAGCAGGCGGACAACTGGCGCCTGGAGCGCATGCCGCCGGTCGACCGCAACGTCCTGCGCCTGGCCGTGTTCGAGATGCTCTACGAGCCCGACACGCCCAAGCTCGTGATCGTGGACGAGGCCATCGAGCTGGCCAAGAAATTCGGCTCCGAGCAGTCCGGGCGGTTCGTCAACGGCCTCCTCGACGGACTGCTCAAGCAGCACACCTTCCCCGGCAGCCTGACCTGATGGGCGCGCTCTGACGTGATGACTTCATACGATCACAAGGCCGTCGAGGCCAAATGGCAGGACCGGTGGGAGAAGCAGCGCACCGCCGAGGTCGATCTGCGCCAGGCGCGGCAGAAGTACTACATGCTCTTGATGTTCCCCTACCCCTCGGGGGACCGCCTCCACGTCGGGCTCGGGCGCAACTACATCCTGGGCGACGCCCTCTACCGCTACCTGCGCATGAACGGCAAGCGCGCCTTCAATCCCATGGGCTGGGACGCCTTCGGCCTGCCCGCCGAGAACGCCGCCATCCAGCGCGGCGTCCATCCCCGGGACTGGACCTTCGGCAACATCAAGGTCATGAAGGAGCAGTTCAAGCGCTGGGGGATCCTCTACGACTGGAGCAAGGAGATCGCCTCCTGCACCCCCGAGTACTACCGCTGGAACCAGTGGCTGTTCCTGCGCATGCTGGAAAAAGGGCTCGCCTACAAGAAGAAGGCGCCGGTCAACTGGTGCCCGGGCTGCCAGACCGTGCTCGCCAACGAGCAGGTGGTCGACGGTGCCTGCGAGCGCTGCGGCACGCCGGTCGTGCCGCGCGACCTGGAGCACGGGTTCTTCCGCATCACCGGCTACGCCGAGCGCCTGCTCGAGGGGCTCGACGGCCTCGCGGGCTGGCCCGAGAAGGTCAAGGTGATGCAGCGCAACTGGATCGGCCGCTCCGAGGGCGCCGAGATCGATTTCCAGATATCGCCGGCGCAGGGGCTCAAGAAGAAGATCACCGTCTTCACCACCCGGCCGGACACGGTCCACGGCGCCACCTTCCTGGTGCTCGCGCCCGAGCACCCGCTGGTCGCGAAGCTGATCGAGAAGCACCCGGACAGGCCGGAGCTGGAGGCCTGGATCGAGACGATCCGCAACACGCCCCGCATCCAGCGCGAGGGGGAGGGGACGCCCAAGGAGGGGAGGGACACCGGACGCAGGGCCATCAACCCCGCGACCGGCGAGCCGATCCCGATCTGGATCGTCAACTACGTCGTGCCCGACTACGGCACCGGCGCGGTCATGGGCGTGCCCGCCCACGACGCCCGGGACCTGGCCTTCGCCCGCCAGGAGGGGCTCGCCGTCCGGCAGGTCTATGTAGAGAACGATGCTGCTCTCACCGAGGCGAATCCCCACCGGGGAGTCATCCGGAATGCGCCGCCGTTCGACGGGCTGGAGTCCTCGCCCGGGACGGTGCGCAAGTTCATCGCCTGGATCGAGGAGAAGGGCTGCGGCCGGTCCAAGGTGACCTGGCGCCTCCGCGACTGGCTGATCTCCCGCCAGCGCTACTGGGGGACGCCCATCCCGGTGGTCTACTGCGAGAAGTGCGGCGTCGTGCCGGTGCCGGACGACCAGCTCCCGGTGGAGCTGCCGTACGACGTGGAGCTGACCGGCCGCGAGGGCAACCCGCTCGCCCGCCACCGGGGCTTCGTCGAGACCACCTGCCCCAAGTGCAAGAAGCCGGCGCGCCGGGAGACCGACACGATGGACACGTTCGTGGACAGCTCCTGGTACTACCTGCG
>JBJMGZ010000783.1:0-3411 GCA_045807605.1 Thermoanaerobaculia bacterium
CCAGGCCCGCAAGCTCAAGGAGCTCGCGGACAAGGCCCTCGCCCAGGTCCGGGACGAGGACCTCACCGTCACTCTCGATCCCGAGGCGAACAGCCTCGCCGTCATCATCCAGCACCTGGCGGGCAATCTCCGCTCCCGATGGACCGACTTCCTCACCTCCGATGGCGAGAAGCCGGACCGCAACCGCGATTCGGAGTTCGAGCCCCGCGAGGGGACCTCCCGGGCCGAGCTGATGGCTTCCTGGGAAGAAGGATGGAGCCGGCTGTTCGGGACCCTGGACAGCCTCGCGGTGGAGGATCTCGGAAAGACGGTCCTCATCCGCTCCGAGCCGCACACGGCGGTGCAGGCGATCAACCGCGGGATCGCTCATGCCGCCTATCACGTCGGACAGGTCGTTTTGCTTGCGAAACATTTTGCATCGGCGGACTGGCGGACCCTTTCCATCCCGCGCGGAAAATCCAGCGAATTTACGCAAGCGGTGCAGCGCAAGACGTAGTGGCGGGCCTTTCTCCGGTCTCGCGTATCTCCGGGTGGAACGCAGCAAAACCACACGGAGATTTAACATGTTCGCCAAGCAGACGACCTTCGGAGCCATCCTGGCTCTCTCGCTTTTCACGACCGGCGCCGCCCAGGCGCAGACCTACACCTACGGCGTCGACGTCATGGCCAGCACCAGCGGCCTCGCCGGGTCCGGTTTTGACAACCCCGCGGCCGTTTCGGGCGGCTTGAGCCTCAGCGCCGCCTCCGATCCGGCGGGGATCCAGTTCAACAACGGCTACGGCCTGGTGTACGCGGATGCGGCCTCCCAGACCACCGCCAGCGCCCACTACCTGTCCGCGAGCGTCTACGCCTTCGCCGACCGCATCACCGCCACCGCCTTCACCAACTCCTCTCCCCAGGGCAACACCGAGGCCCGCTGGTGGGACTACGTCACCATCCGCTCGAATTCGTATCCGAACGGGACGCCGGTGGAGATCGTGTTCCGCAGCGCGGTGACCACCAACCGGGTCTCCACGGGCGTGTACAGCGGCAACGTCTATGCCGAGCTGCGCGTCGGCGGCTACAGCGCCTCGACGACATCGCGGTTCGATTCCACGTATGGGACGACCGAGGTGCCGGGGCCGGAGATCCGGGTCAAGACCACGGTCGGCGCCCGGCTCGGGCTGGATTCGAAGCTCCGGGCCTACGGGCGGGCCTACTACTTCGCCTCGGGTCCGATCTACGACGGCGAGATCAGCATCGACACCTCCGCCGAGATCCAGATGGACCCGGGCACTCAGGACGTCTGGGTCGAGTACGACTCCGACTAGTGATTCCCCCTTTCCTCCATGACCAGGACGCCGCCGCGGCCCATCGCGGCGGCGTTCGGCGTTAGACTTGGCTCATGAGCCGATTTTCTCTCTCCCTGTGGCTCGCCATCTCGTTATCGCTGTGCGCCGCCGCGGCGCAGAGAATCCCCGATCCCGAGTTCGACACGTCAGTCGAGCGCCCGGCGTACAAATTCCGCCATCCGGCGGTGGTGATCGACGAGGCGCACTCGAACTTCCACACGGCCGAGGGCCGCTACAAGCCTCTCGCGGAGCTGCTGCGGAGCGACGGTTACCGCGTGACCCGCGGCACCAGGAAATTCGACTGGAAGAACCTGAAGGGTGCCCGCGTCCTGGTGATCTCCAACGCGACGGCCCCAGATGCCACCGACGAGGCATCAGGACCGGCGTTCACGGACGAGGAGTGCAACGCCGTGCGGGACTGGGTCCGCG
The DNA here is from genome assembly GCA_045807605.1 of Thermoanaerobaculia bacterium. Lineage (GTDB taxonomy): Bacteria > Acidobacteriota > Thermoanaerobaculia > Multivoradales > UBA5704 > DATMER01. The sequence goes on from JBJMGZ010000783.1 coordinate 1,761, forward strand.
CGGGCGGCTCGCTCCTGCTGATCGCGGACCACACACCGTATGGCAGCGCCGCTGAAAATCTTGCGAAACGGTTCGGAGTGGACATGGGCAAGGGGACGGTGTTCGATCCCGAGCACGGGCACAAAGAGGATCCGACCGTCCTGACCTTCTCGCGGGAGAACAGGCTCCTCGGGCCGCATCCGCTGTTGCGGGGGCGCGACCCGGACGAGGAGGTCAAGCTGGCCGTGGCATTCACGGGCCAGTCGCTCGGGGTGCCGGACGGCGCGGTCGCGCTGCTGAAGCTCGGCCCCGGTGCGCGGGAGGCGCAGTCCGTGCAGGAGCTGCAGGCGGCGACGGGCCGGCCCGTGGGCGGGCGAGCCCAGGGAATCGCCTTGAAGCTGGGGAAGGGCCGGGTGGTGATGATGGGCGAGGCGGCGATGTTCTCGGCTCAGCTCATCCGGTTCGAGCAGGAGGGAAAGCAGGTGGAGTTCAAGATGGGGATGAACGTCCCCGGCAACGACGACCGGCAGCTCGCGCTGAATATCTTCCACTGGCTGTCCGGTCTCCTGGAGTAGCCATGGCAACCATCGATCCCCGCGTCGACATCGGCCATGTCCATCTGAAGGTCGCGGACCTGGAGCGCTCGCTCGCGTTCTATTGCGGCGTGCTCGGCTTCGAGCTGATGCAGCGCTGGGGCGGCCAGGCCGCGTTCATCAGCGCGGGCGGATACCACCATCACATCGGCCTGAACACGTGGGAGAGCCTCGGCGGCTCGCCGCCGCCGCCGGGCAGCACCGGCCTCTATCATGTCGCCATCCGCTATCCCGACCGCGCCACCCTCGGGGACGCCCTGCGGCGCCTGGTCGAAGCCAACGTCTCGTTGGATGGGGCCGCGGACCACGGAGTGAGCGAGGCGCTCTACCTGCGCGACCCGGACGACAACGGCGTCGAGCTGTACCGCGACCGCCCGCGGGAGGATTGGCCGCGCTCGGAGGATGGCGGGGTCGCGATGTACACGCGCCCCTTGGACCTGCGGGCGTTGCTGGCGGAGCTGAAGTGAAAAAGGAAAGGGCGCGGCGGGATGCCGCGCCCTTTTCCGACAGAGGAAAGAACCGATCAGATTTCGTACTCACCGCCGGGATAGACGAACGAGTCGCGGGGGGCGAACCAGGAGGAGGCGACCACGGGCTGGAACGGCTGCGCCGGGCGGATCGCCCAGGTCGGATGGTCCTTGGCGAGGAACTCGACCGACTGCAGCTCGAAGGGATCGACCAGCTCGCCGATGTAGGCGTAGTTGCCGCCCAGGATCTGGCCGTCGAGCTGCGTGACGTAGGTCAGGTGTCCGCGGGCCACCACGCCGATCTTGTTTCCGACGCGCGCCCGGGTACGGATGATCGGAACCCCGTCCACCGAGGTGACCGCCTCCAGCTCGTGGCCGTGCACCTCGACCGTGGTGGAGCCCGGGGAGGCCGGCACGCCGCGCTCGAGGACGTACTGCCGCATCACCTGCGACGAGTTGAAGTAGCTGGTGAAGAAGCGGCCGGGCGTGACGCCGTCCGGAGCCTCCACGTTGGCCAGGTCGAGGCCCATGTAGGTGAGGGAGTAGGCGCCGAAGCCGGAGGTCTGCTCCTCGGAGTCGACGACGTACTGGTTCATGTAGATCGGGCCCGCC
>JBJMGZ010000784.1:0-4759 GCA_045807605.1 Thermoanaerobaculia bacterium
CAGCAGGGACCGGCGCAGCAGCTCCCGCAGGAGTCCTCAACGGCACAGCCGCAGGAAGTGGTGCCTCCACAAGTGACACAACAACCGAACGCCGTGACCAAGCGCAGCGAGCTCTGGTTCTGGCTCATTCAGGCCACTGACTTCTCGGCCGCGGCCTGGGGCTGCTCGGGGGCCTTCGAGCGGATGATCTCCTGGACTTTCATCTCGATCACCTGTTGCAGCTTCTTGGGAACGGCCGCCGTCCCGGGCGCCAGCTCCAACTCCTCGCGGAAGCGAACGACCTCACCCCCACCACTCGGGTGCTTCGAGATCTCGTACACCTTCACCTTGACGGAATCGCCCTGGAGGACAGGCACAAGGCCAACGGACAAACCGAGCGAGGCGTCCGTTACCCGGAACATGCCGCCCTCTTGCACCATCCCTTTGATCACCCGGTCCGCCGAGATCTGCACTTCCAGACGGATCAGTGTCTCGGAAATCGGCTTCGAGAACGCCTGCTCGCCCACTTCGGCCTGCTGTGCGTAGGCTGCGCCGCTTACAAGGGCAAAGACCAAAGCAATCAGCCACAAAGACTTTCTCGTCATGGAGGTCTCCTCTTTTGTCCGATACATAATGGTACACGCCCATCACCGGTCCGAGGCCGAGTGTTCGGGTTGGGACCCTTACCGCCTTGTCAGCAGCGCGGCCGTGGCACGGATGCGCGCGCTCAGGGCCTCGGACTCGAAGACAGGCCGCTGGCAGGCTTTGCGCAGGATGATCAGGGCGGCGAAGGCTTCGCGCCGGATCTGGAGACGCCGGAAGGTGGCGACCATCTCGTCCACGAGCGCCACCAGCTCCCGCTGCCGCTCCTGTTTCGCGAGCACCAGGGCGAGATCCAGGGAGACGAGGGCGGCGTCAAAGGACTGATCCTGCCGGGCGAAGTCTCTCTTCGCCTCGCGGAAGGCGGCTTCCGCTTCCACATCTTCTTGAAGGGCAAAGGCGACCTTCCCCTCCAGCCAGCGCAGGCGGACCATCTTCAGCGGCTCGGCCAGGCGCTCGTAGAGATACCGCTTCTCGATCAGGAGCTCCCGCGCTTCCGACGAGCACCCGGCCTCATGCAGGCAATAGGCAAGGTCGTGGACTGCCGTCAGCTCGAGGTTTGGGTCCCGTCCAGGCTCCAGGCACTTGAGGCTACTGGCGAACAGCGCTAACGCTTCCAGCGGCTTCCCGGATTCTCGCATGACCATGCCCTGCTTGATGAGCGCCCGCCCGGCACGGTGATGATCACCGAGTTGCTCGTAAAACGATCGCACCCGCTCGAGCATCTCGATCGCTTTCTCGAATTGGCGCCTGTCGGTATGGAGTGACGCCGCAAGCTCGCCGATGCGGGCCAGAAGACGCGGGTCCCCCGTCCCCCGCCGCGCCCAGGACGCCGCCTCCGCGAGAGTGTCGCCTGCCGTATCCAGGTCGTCGGCCACGCGGTAGGCGTTGCCGACCTCGGCCAGCACCCGCGCCCGCAGGTCGGCCGCGACTCTCTTTCCATAGCGCCGCGGCGGCACCAGGGAGATCAGCTTCACGGCCGCCTCGGCATCGCGGATCATCCCCGCCGGATCGCTATAGCGCAGCGAGGCGCTGCGCTCCAGGAACCGCTCGGCGAGCGGGACGAGCAGCTCCTGAAGCGCGGGCCAGGGGATGGACTCGACCGGCTGCTCGTCGGCCAGGACGGCCTCGGCGCGGCCGGCGCCGCTTTCGCGGTCCCGCTCCAGGGCCATCCGGCCCGCGAAGACCGCCAGATCGCCCCGCCGCAGCCGCCTGCCGCTCGCCGTCTGCCGCTCACCGGTCATGGCCGCCGTCTCCTCTCATGACTTCTTAGTGGTTGCGTCGCCGCATTCTCTCACGATTCAAGGCGCGCAACGAGGCCGGCCGTTCGGGTCGATGTCGCACCCAGCGTCCGATTGGGCCGTGACCGGCGCGCAACGAGGGTTGCCGTCGGGGTCGATGTTGCACCCATGGTCCGCCCCGCTCCACAGCGCTTGCAGCCACTCCCAGGCCGCGGCGAGCGCCGCGGGGGCCTTGCCCGGAGACAGGGGCTCGGGACCCGCCGCGCGGGCGGGACCGGCGAGGACGAGGACGAAGGCTGCGACAGCGGCGAGAAGCACGATGGGCTTGCGGGTCATGAGATCTCCTCCCGGGCCGGAGGGTTCGGCCGCGGACCTCCATGGTCCGGTCGCCTTCCGGCGTGGGCTCGCGGCCTAGTCTCTGCCACCCGTTGCGAAAAGGCACGCCCGAAGTTGCCAAACCCGCAACTCCGGCCGCTCGCCCTCACGAACAGGCAGAGACATGGCCTTGACCTCCAACTAGGGCATGGTCCCGCTGCGTATCGCAAAATTTTTGCACTTCGTTGACTTTTCATTCTGGACCATGGCATCCTGCCGATCCATGAACGACTCAAACACGATCAAGAAGCCTACGCTCTCCATCAGCCTGGGTGCCCGGATCAAGGAATTGCGGAAGGAGCGCGGCTGGAGCCAGCGCGATCTCGCCGGGCGCGCGAACGTCTCGCAGACGCGGCTCTCCAAGTACGAGAGCGGCACCCACCAGGCGCCGCTCGGGGCGCTCATCCGGATCGCCCGCGCCCTGGCCCTGCCGGTCGACGCGCTGCTCCCGGACACGGGAGACATGCCCCGCGATCCGCAGGACGTCGAGCTCCTCGCCCGCCTGCGCAGCCTCGTGGCGCTCGGGTCCGAGGAGAAGGCCATGGCCTGCAGCCTGCTCGACTCGGTGCTGGCGATGCAGCAGATCCGGCAGGCCTGGCAGAGGGGCGGTCCGCCCCGTTGACACGGGAGTCCCGGCTGCGCCGCCTCGTGGCGGAGCTCCTTCCGGACTACCTCACCCTGGTGGAGCCGGACAGCGCGCGCCTCTTCGACCTGGAGGCCGTGCGGCTGCTCGAAGCGAACGTCCCGGCCTGGAGCCGGCGCGAGCGCGCCGGAGCCGGCGTCATCGCCGAGCTTCCGACCCGCCGCGGCGAGCGTCTGACGGTCTTTGTCCGGATCGAGCCGGAGCCCGGCTCCGAGGGAGCGAGGCGGCTCGCCCGATTGGTGCTCGATCTCCTGAGGCATCACGGCCGTCCGGTCCTGGCGAGCGCGGTGTTCATCCGGGGTGGGAGCCCGGGACCGAACCTCTGCACGGTTTCAATCGCGGAGCTTGCCGGCCTCGAGCTTCTGCGCCTGTCGTATACCGGCTTCGGTCTCAGCGCGGCTGTCGCCGAGCACTATCTGAGGTGCTCGCAGCCGCTGGCCTGGGCCCTCGCCGCCGCCATGCGCCCGCACACCCTCTCCCGCGCCGAGCTACGGCGGGCCTGCCTCGCCCGCATCGAGGCCGCGGAGCTCGCACCCGGGCGCAAGGCCCTGCTCGCGGGCTTTGTCAGGTCGTCACTCGGGCTGTAGTGCCGTGCGCTTTCCCTGGGAGCGCCGGCATCTTGCCGGCATGTCCGGAGCAATCGGCGGAACGCCGGCAATTGTCTGGAAGAAGGCCGGGCCTTCGGCGTCTCCCCACGGCAGGCCCCGTCCACATCAGCCCTCGGCCCCGTCACCCGTCAATACCGTGGGCGTGAAATCCAGCAGGGAAAGGGGTTTCGCGGCGTGCTGCCGGTGTTGGTGGTGGCTGGGGCCATGAGACGCCCCGGCCCTGTACACCCGGGACCCGGAATGCCTTGTCCTTGAGGTCCCTGGTGTCCTTGGGGTCCTTGATAGAATCCCCCCACCTTGCCCGCCTCCCCGAGCCTCCCGCGATGAAGACCGCCTGGCGCGCCGCGCTCGCTCTCGCCGGGATCGGGCTCGCGGCGGTGTCGGTCGCGCAGCTCGTCTCCTACCGCACCGGGCGGCGGAGCCTGGAGGAGCTGGCGCGGGAGACGGGCGTGCTCGCGCTGGATCCCGGCCTTCTCCAGGACCTCTCGCGCGAGCCGGACCCCTGGCGGTCGCGCCTGCGCCTGGCGCGCACGCTGCTCGCCTCCGCCAGCGCGGAGCCCCGGCCCGAGCCTGCCGTCCTCCTCCGCCGCCTGGAAGCGGCGCGCGGCCTGGCTGCCGGCGTCTCCCTGGAGCGCCCCGCTTCGTGGGAGGCGGCCATGATCCGGGGCGCATCCACCTACCTGGAATGGTCGCTGCGGCGGGACCGCCGGCTGCTCTCCCGGCCCGAGGAGTGGGAGGGCCCGCTCCTGCGCTCCCTGGAGCTCGCCCCCGGACGGCCCGAGCCGGCCCGCTTCCTCGCCGCCGCCTACCTGGAGATGTGGCCCGCGCTCTCCCGCGGCAAGCAGGAGTCCGCCCGCAGGCTCCTGGCCGGAGCCCTGGGCGACCATGCCACCTTCGAAGCCCTGATCGAGCCCTGGGTGCGCACCGCCGGCAGCTATGAGGAGGCCTTCTCCGCCATGCCCACCGCTCCCTGGGCCTGGGAACGGCTGCAGCAGATCGCCGCCCGCGACGCGGACTGGCCCGGCTACAGCGCGGCCCGGCGGCGCTGGTACGCGGCCCTGGAGGCGCAGATGCGCCGCGATCTCACGGAAGCCGAGGCCCGGCTCACGGGGGGCGACACCGACCGCGCCCGGCTGATGTTCCTGCGCCTGCTCCAGGCGCCGCCGCGGCGGCGCTTCGTTCCGCGCATCGAGTCGGCCCTGGCGCAGGCGCCGCCCGGACCCGCGAGCCCCAGCCTCGACCCGGCGTTCCGCTCCTGGCTCGACTGGTCGCTCGACCTCTGCCGCTCGCGCCAGTGCCCCATGCCGGAGCCG
>JBJMGZ010000785.1:0-13602 GCA_045807605.1 Thermoanaerobaculia bacterium
GTCCAAAAGCTTGCCAATGGCACGCTCCTGGGTCGAACGATCGCTCGCCGCGGCAGCGTCAAGCAACGCAGGGACACACTCCCGCATCGCATCCAGCGCCTGGAGCTGCCGGAACGCGTCCAGGTAGCACTCCCCACACAGCAGACTGATATCGTTGCGAACAAAAGACTTCTGGAGAGCCTGGACCGCCATGTCCCGGTTCTGGCCCCCTGTTTCAGCCAGTGCGAGGACAGCACCGGTTACGACTTTCTCATCCGGGTCGTCGCGGACGAGGGTTGCCAGTGCCATGACGAGCCTGGGATCCGCCTGGGATCCCAGGGTGCGGACCGTGTCCGTCGCCTGTCGTCTGGTTTCAGGGGATGGGTCCTGCAGCGAGCGCAGCAGTTTTTTTACGCCAGGCTGCGGAGTCTCCCGCTCTGACGTAAAGCCTGGGCCTGGCAAGGATGCAGCAACGAAAATCATCACGCCGGCAGCGACGGTCATCAGACGTCGGATAGCAGGCATCGTGAAGGTCCTCCCCGCGGCCACCCACGGAGTACGGCAGGATGAGCATCTTAATCTAACACGAGCGGAATGGCGCCGGACCGTCCCCTGCTTCACCGCCGCCAGTACGACCACAAACCCGCGACGAGCACCACGAGCGCCGTGCCGCCGCAGACCACGCCCCAGAACCAGTAGGGCAGGAAGAGGACTTGCTGCATCTGCATGACGTCCGAGGGGAAGGAGCCCTGCGGGTTCGTGACGCCCTGGGTGAAGAGGTAGTCGGCGCGGGAAAAGACGGCGAGCGCGAGCTGCACCCCGACGAAGACGACCGCGAGCTGCGCGCCGTCCGGGGTGAGCCGCGAGGCGGCCAGGAAGCAGAGGGCGAGGAGCACGGCCACGAAGAAGAAGCCGAAGAGGTTGCGCACCACCAGCAGCTCGGCGAGCAGGAGAAGGACGGCGAGGCCCCAGAGGCAGGCGCGGGCGCCCCGCCCGGTTCTCCCCAGCACGAAGCAGATCGCCGCGGCCACGGCGGGTCCCACGAGCCCGCCCGCGATCGTCAGCCCCTCGCGGATGCGGCCGAAGCCCTCCAAGTCCATCTCCGCGACGCCGGCGCCGTTGAGCCACATCTTCAGACGCTGGAAGTGGCCGCCGAGGAGCAGGGCGGTGAGACCGTGCCCCATCTCGTGCGCCAGGGTCGAGAGCAGGATCAGCGGCCGGGCCAGGATGCGGCCGAAGAGTGGCACGTTGTAGAGCAGCAGCGTGGCCGCCGCGCTCGCCACGAGCACCACCCTGGCGCCGGGCCGTTCGGGCCGTTCGGGAACCGGCGGCGCCAGGGGGACGGGCAGGGGCTCTTGTTTCGGGAGCATCGGTCCCTCCGGAAGCTCCCCCGACTCTATCTCAGTCCGCTACGGACACGTGGCGAAGGCGTTCGTGTCCTGGAGCGGCGGGAACGGCCGGTCCAGCGGGTTGACATAGGTCTGCGGGACGCCGGTCAACGTGTCGGTGACCGTCAGGACCACCTCCACGTTCGTCAGGCCGGCGGCGAAGACCCAGTAGCGGCTGTTCAGCCCGCAGCCGTTCAGCACCTTGACCACGACCTCCACGTTCGTCGAGGTGAAGAACCAGAAGTAGCCGGTCTCGTCCGTGAGCTTGAACACCTTTGCCGCGGCGCTCGGCGCCGAGGCCGTCCGGAAGGTCGCCTCGACCTTGAAGCGGTTGTTGTTGAGGCACATGACGGTGGCGCTGGGGACGCACGGTCCGGTGGCGACCAGCGGGTCGGTCCGGATGCCCAGGGCGCGCGGCGGCGTCGAGGGGAACAGGGTGGAGACGTTCGTCCAGGAGGCCCCCTGGTTGCCGCTGCCGTAGTTCGCCCGCTGCGGCGTCGTGGCCGAGCGGTCGCCGCAGAGGAAGAGGTCCGGCCCGCCGGGCCAGCGCACGCCGATGTAGACGCCGTTGTCCGGCAGGTGGATGCCCGAGCCCGCCAGGCTGACGCCGTAGAAGGTGGTCGCGGAAGCGGACAGGCCCGTGGCGGTGGCATTCACCGTGCCCAGGAGCGTGCCCGGCTGCCCGCCGGCGCCGTTGTCGTCGTAGACCACGACCTGGTAGCTCATGCTCGTGGGTCCCGTCGCCGAACGGGTGAAGCAGGCGCAGACCTGATCGAGCCCCGTGGTCCCCGCGGGCAGGTCGAACTTCATGACCATCGTCGAGTCGCCGGGATCGCCGTTGCCGAGGCTGTAGCCGTTGTTGAAGACGCCGTCGTCGTACACCACCCCGGCGCCGCAGCTCGGGCTCGCCGCGGCGGTCAGGAGCTCGATGGAATGCGCCTCGCCCTGCGAGTCTTCTTGAGCCGCGGCCGGAACGGCCATCAGGGCGGCCAGGGCCAGGAACGTCAGGAACCGCTGCTTGTCGGTCATGGATTCTCTCCTTGTTGATGAAGGAGTGATCCATGCGACTCCCGTGCCCGACCTAATCGAGCGTCACCTGCACGGTCCCTCCGGGCACGACCGTGGCCGTGCCGGACCAGGTGCGCCCGTCGGCGGCGGCGACATCGAGCTTCCAGGTGCCGGGCGCGAGGCGATCGAGCCTCCGGGCGCCGGCCTCCAGCTCGAAGGTGGCGCGGGATTCCCCGTACGCGTTGCGGAACGGCTTGCCGTTCTGGTCCGTCAGCATGACCCGGGCGCCGACCCGGGCGGTCAGCAGAGCGGGCACCTTGAGGTCCAGAACGCCCGGCAGCGGCAGGACGACGCGGCCGACGTTGCCCGGGGCGGTCACGGGCAGCGTGATCGGGGCGCCGCCGTCCGCATCCAGGACCAGGTCCCACGAGCCGGCCGGCACGATGCCCATGCGCAGCCGGCCGTCCTCCGCCGCCGGATAGGTGCCCGACGCGACCACCTGGCCCGCCGGATCGAGCACCGCGGCCCGCACGTAGTTCGGCGCGCGCCCCGAGGCGAGCACCACCTGCAGGGTCACGCCCTCGGTGGCCTGGAGCGCGATTTCCAGCTCCTCCGCCGCCGAGCCCGCATCCACCTCGAGGCTCTGCTCTTCCGGCGTGTAGCCGTCCAGCACCGCCCGCACCCGCCAGCTCCCCCCGGGCACGTCCGGCAGCCGGAACCCGCCCCGCGAGTCGGTGACCGCGTCCAGCGTGAGGAAGGAGCCGCTGTCGACCTCGCCCCCCTTGGGCGGTTGCAGCGTCACCCGCACGCCGGAGAGAGGCTGCCTGTCGGACGAGTCCAGCACCCGGCCGGCGAGGGTCACCGCCACGAGCTCGAGATCGACGTCGGCGTCGTGCGCGAGCTCCACGGTCTCCTTGTGGTGCGCCTGCCCGCGGGAGTCGATGAGCGTGAGGTCGTAGGTGCCGGCCTCCAGCCCCTCGAAGCGGAACCGCCCTTCATGATCGGTCTTCCCCCAGCGCCCGGATACGCCCGGGCCGCCGAGCGCGACGTTTTCGCCGCGCACCGGCTCGCCGTTGCGCAGCACGCGGCCCGCCAGCAGGTAGCCGTCGCCGAGCTCCAGGTCGAGGCGCGCCTCGCGGGCCTCGGGCTCCAGCGTGACCCGGCCGTCGGTCTGGCGCTCGCCGCGCAGGGAGGCGAAAACGCGGTGCTCGCCCGGCTCGACGTTGTCGATGCGATAGGAGCTGTCCGGCAGGACCCGGCCCTGCTGGAATTCGTCGTCCACCCAGACCCTCGCCTGCGACAGCTCGGTGAAGTCGAGGCCCGAGAGCTGGCCCACGATGGCGCCGCCGGTGCTCAGCCGGATCTCGACCCCGGACACGTCGCCGGCCACGCTCAGCTCCTGCCCCCGGGTCTGGGCATAGCCCTCCTTCTCCGCCGCGATCCGGTAGCTGCCGTCGGCCACGCCGGACAGGGTGAAGGAGCCGTCCGGCCGGCTCGTGGCGCTCGGCAGGCTCCAGGAATTCCACCCTTCGTAGAGGACCACCCCGGCGGCCGGCACCGGCGTGCCGTCGCCGTCCACCACCCGGCCGGTGATCTCGGCGCCCCCTTCGAGCTCGAAGTCGAGGTCGTTGTCCCCCGCCCGCACCTCGAGCTCCCGCACCTTCTCGCGCAAGCCTTCGCTCGCGGCCCGGAACAGGCGCGTCCCGGGCGGCACCCCGTCCAGGCGGTAGCGGCCGTCGCCGTCGGCCCTGGCGTCCGAGGACCGGAACCGCATGAGCCCCATCCCGGTGTCGGACTCGACGAGCGAGACGCGGGCGCCCGGGACGGGCCGGCCCCCCGGCGCGAGGACGCGGCCTTCGAGGACGGCTCCGGGCGGCAGCACCACCTCGACGCCCCGGCGGTCCTGGCCCGGGAGGACCTCCAGGTTCGTCTGGCTGGCGGACTCGCGGCCCATGGCCTGGACCTGGAGCTCGTAGGTGCCGGGCGGGACGTCCTCGATCCGGAAGGAGCCGTCGTCCCCCGAGGTGGCCTCGAGCAGGGTTTCGGCGATGAACACGATCATGCCGCGGCCCATGGCCGTCGGCGCCGTGGGATTGATCAGGATGCGGGCCCCGGGCACGGGCTTGCCGTCCGGATCGACGGTCCGGCCCTCGACCGCCGAGGAGGGGCGCAGGACGATGCGCACCGGCTCTTCGGACGGCACCTGCACGCCCGGGGCGCCGCCCTTGGCGTAGCCGGAGCGGCGGACCTCCACGTCGACGGTCTCGCCGGCGCGCCGGTCTTCGACCCGGAAGAAGCCGTCCAGGCCGGTGACGGCCGCGGGCGGCTCTCCCCCGCGGCCCAGGGCGGCCATGGGATCGCCCGTGGCCTCGGCGACCGACACCTGGGCGCCCTCGACCGGCCGGCCGTCGGGGCCGGCCACGTAGCCTTCCAGGGCCACGCCCCGGATCAGGGTCACGGTGCCGAGATCGGCGGCGCCGGCCCCGGCAGGGATCGACAGCCCCGGCACGGCGGTCGGCGCGAAGCCGGAGCCGCGGGCCGTGAGGTTGAAGGTCCCGGGCGGAAGGTCCGGCAGCTCGAAGCGGCCGTTGGCGTCCGCCGTGGCCGCGAAGCGGCCGGAGCCGTCCGCACCGATCACGATGCGCATCCTGGAGCCGCCCGCAGGCACGAGATCCAGCAGCACCTCGGCCCCGGCCACCGGCTTGTCGGCCGGATCGACCACGCGGCCGAAGGCGGTCCGGCCCCTGCGCAGCACGATCCGCAGCTCTGAAGACAAGGAGCCCGGCTCGACCGGCGGCACGGCGGCGGTGGCCGGGGCGTAGCCTTTCCGGGTGAGCCGCAGCTCGTGGGCGATCCCGGCCGCCAGCCCCGGGATGCGGAACCTGCCGGCCGCGGAGGTGCGCGCGCTGCCGCCGCTCCGCCAACGGTCCCTGGCGCGGCTCCCCGGCTGGATGCGGGCCTTGATCTCGACGCCCGCGACCGGCTTGTCCTGCTCGTCCACCACCACGCCGGCCGCGGCGAGCGCCGGCTCCAGCGCCAGCGTGGGCGCCCGCCGCTCCCCCTTCCTGACGGACCAGTTGGACTGCCCCTGGAAATACCCGGCGGCCGCGGCCTGGATCGGCAGCTCGCGGCCCGGCGCCGCGGAGAGCTTGTAAACGCCGTCGTCGCCGGTCCTCCGGAACGCGCCGGGGTCGCCGGCCCAGACCACGGCGCCGGCCACCGGTCGGCCGGAGAGGGTCGAGACGACCCGGCCGGACAGGGTCTCGAAAGCCGGCAGCCGCAGGTCGCGAGGGCCGGTCTCCTCCGGCTTCTTCGGCTCGAGGTAAAGAACCGCGGAGCGGCCGTCCTCGGCGATGGCGAGGACCTGCAGCTTCAGCTTGCCGGCGAGCGGCACCGGCAGGACGCCGTCCGCTCCGGTCCGGCCGGCGGCCCAGCGGGCTTCGCCGACGCGGACGAGCGCGCCCGGCACGGGCTTGCCGGCAGCATCCAGGACCCGCAGGACCCGCACCTCGCGGCCGCTTCCGGGGGACAGGACCAGGGCGACGGTCGAGGTCCGCACGTCGCGCCGCTCCACGAACGGGAGGCCCGGCGCGCCGGCCCGCACGAGGAGGCCCTCGGACGAGCCGCGGGGCAGGACGATCCTGCCCTGGGCGTCCGTCAGCCCGGCCCGCGCCGGCACCTGCCACTTCGCCGAATCGAAATCCCAGAAGGCGGACGCCGGCCGATCGCCGATCCGCACCCGCGCGCCCTGGACGGGCTTGCCGTCCGCCCCGGCGACCCGCACCTCGATCCGGGCGTCCTTCTCCAGCTCGACGGCCGGGAGGTCGGTCTCCTCGAGCAGGGGCTGGAGCGCAAGCTCCCGGGGCACGAAGCCCGGAGCCTGCACCAGGACCCGGTACATCCCGGGCTCGGGAGCCTCCAGGCGGAAGCTGCCGTCCGCGGCCACGGCCGCGCTCGCCACGGGCTCGGGATCGGCCTTCCCCTGCAGGTCGAGCTTTCCCGCTTCCAGCTCGGAGACCAGGGGGATCAGGAGCGCGCGGGCATCCTTGACGGGCGGGGAGACCTGGCCGCCGACCGGGACCGGGGCCGGGAAGGCAGGCGAAGCGAGCAGCAGGATCAGGCAGGCTGTGGCGCGCACGAAGCTCCTCCAAAAACGGAAAGGACTTAAAGGACTTGAAGGCAATACAGTTCGGTTAGGTGTTTTATGTAGGGGAGGGGCTCGCCCCCTCCCGGGCGGGGGCAAGCCCCGCCCCTACATTGCCGCCCACCCGGGCTCCTTTTCATCCCCGGTTCCCTACTCCAGCGTCACCTCCGCCATCCCTCCCGGCACCACGGTGGCGCTGCCGGTCCAGGTGCGGCCGTCGGTGGCGGAGACGGCCACGGTCCAGGTGCCCGGCGGGAGCCTGTCGAACTTCCTGGAGCCGGCGTAGAGGTCGAAGTCCTTCATCGCCGCGCCACCCCAAGGCATCCGGAAGGGCTTGCCTGCGGCGTCGAGGAGCGTGACCTTGGCTCCCACCCGGGCCTCGGCGAGGCCGGCCACCTTGAGGTTGAGCCCGCCGGGCTGCGGCAGGATCACCCGGCCGGCGTTGCCCGGCGCCGTCACCTGCAGCGCGATCGGCGCCGAGCCGTCCGCGTCGAGGAGCAGCTCCCAGGTGCCGGGGGCCACGCTCGCGATGCGCACCCGGCCGTCCTCCCCGGTCGCGTAGGTGGCCGCCGCGACCACGCGGCCGGCGGCGTCGAGCACCGCCGTGTTCACCTCGTCCGGCGGACGCCCGGACGGCAGCAGCACCTCCAGCACCACCCCTTCCGTGGCCTGGAGGGACAGCTCCACCCCGTCCACCGGCGTGCCGGAGCCCACCTGGACGTCCACCTCGGCCGGCGCATAGCCCGCCAGGACGGCCCGCACCTTCCAGGAGCCTTCGCCGACGTCGCGCAGCCGGAAGACGCCGCGCGTGTCGGAGGTCGTGTCGGTCGTCTGCCAGGGCTCGTCCTGCTGCGCTTCGGCCGGCACCAGGGTGATCTCCGCGTTGGGGATCGGGGACTGGTCCGCGGCATCGATCACGCGGCCCGAGACGGCGACGGTGCGCAGCTCGATCAGCACGTCGCGGTCGGCGGAGAGCTCCACCGGCTCGCGATGGCGCGAGCCGGAGCGGAAGCCGAAGACCTGCAGCTCGTAATTGCCGGCGTCGAGCCCCTCGAAGCGGAAGCGGCCCTGGTGGTCGGTGTCGCCGAAGCGGCCGGAGAGCGCGCCGCCCGAAAGCGCCACGTTGAGGCCGCGGGCCGGCTCGCCGTTGCGCAGCACCCGGCCGGTCAGGGTGAGCCCGCCGCCGAAGTCCAGGTCGAGCCGCGCCTCGGGCGCGCCCGGCTCCAGGGTGACCTCGCCCTCGGCCTGGCGCGAGCCGCCGGGGAGCGAGGCGGCCACCCGGTGCTCCCCCGGCTCCACGTGGTCGATGCGGTAGCTGCCGTCCGGCGACACCTGCCCCGCCTGGCGGCTGGCGCCCAGGACCGAGATCTGCACCTGGGAGAGCTCCGCGAACTCCAGGCCCGAGAGCTGGCCGACGATGGCGCCGCCGGCGCTCAGCTTCAGCTCGATGCCGCTGAGCGAGCTGCCCGCGACCTTGAGCTCCTGCCCGTCGCGGTTGCGCGCGAACCCCTCCTTTTCGGCGGTCAGGCGATAGCTGCCGTCCGCCACGCCGTCCAGGGTGAAGGAGCCGTCGGCGCCGCTGGTGGCGCTCGGCAGGTTCCACGAGGTCGGCCCGGCGCGCAGGGAGACGCGGGCGCTCGGCACCGGCGTCCCGCCTTCATCCACCACGCGGCCGGAGATCTCGACGCCCCCTTCGAGCCGCAGGTCGACCGAGTTCTCCCCCGGGCGCACCTCCAGCTCCTTGATCGCCCGGCGGTAGCTCTTGTGCTCGGCCTGCACCGAGCGCGTGCCCGGCGCGATCCCTTCCAGGCGGTAGCGGCCGTCGCCGTCCGTGGTGCCCATGCCCGCGAAGAAGGAGCGCGAGGGCTCGACCACGCTCACCTCGGCGCCGGCCAGCGGCTGGCCCGAAGGGGAGAACACCCGGCCCTCGATCACCGCGCCCGGCGCGAGCACCACTTCGACCGCCTTGAGCTCCTGCCCGGGCCGCACCTCCAGGTTCTCGAGCTCGGCGTGCTGGTACCCCGTGGCCATGGCCTGCAGCTGGAACGCGCCGGGGATCACGTCTTCCAGGCGGAAGAAGCCCGTCTCGTCGGAGACCGCCTGCCGCGAGCGCGATCCGGAGAACATGCGGAAGCCGCCGCCCATGCTCAGCGGATCGGAGGGAAAGGTGAAGACCCGGGCCCCCGCGACCGGCTTGCCGTCCGGATCCACGGTCCGGCCCTCCACGGCCGCCGAGGGTTGCAGCACCAGGCGGACCGGCTGGTCGGGCGGCACCTCGACGCCGGCGGCCACGGCCGGGGCATAGCCGGGCCGGGAGGCGTCGAGGTTCACGGTCTCCCCGGCGCGCCGGTCCTCGACCCGGAAGAAGCCGTCCTGCGCGCTGGTGGCCGCGGGCAGGGGCTCCTCCTGTTGCAGGAACCGGGACATGGGGTCGGCGGAGGCCTCGGCCACGCGGATCTCCGCGCCGGGCACGGGCCTCCCCTCGGGGTCCACGGCATAGCCCTCGACCACCACGCCGGGGGAGAGGACGACGGTGCCCAGATCCGTCGAGCCGCCCCCTTCGGGCACCGCGAGCCCGGGCACGGAGAGCGGCGCGAAGCCGCTGCCGCGCGCCGTGAGCCCGTAGGTGCCCGCGGGCAGGTCCCGGACCTCGAAGCGGCCGGCGGCATCCGCGGTCGCCTCGTACTTGACCGGCGCGCTGTCGCGCCAGCGCATCATGGCCATCCGCCGGTCTCCCGAAGGCGCCGGGCGGAGCTCGATCCGGGCGCCCGCGACCGGCCGGTCGGACCCGTCCACGACGCGGCCGAAGCCGGTGCGCCCCCTGCGCAGCACGATCCGCAGGTCGGTCCCGCCGCCGGCGCCGGGCCGGCCGGGCTCCAGCGGCGGGACCTCCGCCCGCGCCGGGGCGAACCCGGCCTTGGCAAGCCGCAGCTCGTGGGCGATGCCGGCGGCCAGCCCGCCGACGCGGAAGCGGCCCGAGGCGGAGGTGCGCGAGGTGCCGCCGCTGGCGACCAGGGCGGCGATCCGCAGGCGGCCCGCCGGCTGCGGCGCGGCCTGGATCTGCACCCCCGCCACCGGCCGGCCCTGCTCGTCCACCACCACGCCCGTGGCAGCCAGGGCGGGCTCCAGCGCCAGGGTCGGACCGCGGCGCATCCCGGGCGTCACGCCCAGTTGGGCCTCCGCGCGCAGGTATCCGGCCGCCGCGGCCTGCGGCGAGGCGTCGCGGCCGGCGATCACGTCGATCCGGTAGGCGCCGGCCGGACCCGTGCGCCGCACCGTTGCGGGGTCCTGGTTCCAGACCATGGCGCCGGCGATCGGGCGGCCGTCGGCCGCGGAGACGACGCGGCCCGCGAGGGTCTCCAGCGCGGGCAGCAGCAGGAGCCGGGGTCCCTTCTCTCCGGCATCCGGAGGCGCGGGCTGCGGAGGCTCGGCATAGGTCTCCAGCCGCCGCCCGTCCTCCGCGGCGAGGAGCACCCGCGCCCGGGTCCTGGCGGCCAGAGGCACGGCGAAGCGGCCGTCGGCGCCGGTCCGGCCCGCGAGCCAGCGGCTCTCGCCGATCCGCACCCAGACCCCGGGAACGGGGCTCTTGCCGGCCGCATCCATCACCCGGATCTCGCGCACGGCGCCGGCCGGGGGGGCGGGCAGGCGCAGGGTCACGGAGCCGCTCCCCACCTCCCGCTGCTCGGCAAAGGGCCGGCCCTCCACGCCGGCGCGCACCAGCAGGCGCTCCCGGGCGCCCCGGGGGAGCACCGCCGCCCCCTTGGCATCGGTCAGGGCGATACGGTCCGGCACCTGCCAGCGCTTCAGGTCCATCCGGAACCCGCGCGCGCCGTCCATGTCGCCGGCCTGCACCCGGGCGCCGGCCAGGGGCTTGCCGTCGGCGCCGGACACCTGCACCTCCAGCTTCCCATCGCTCTCCAGCCGCACGGGCGGCAGCTCGGTCTCCTCCAGGAGCGGCTGCAGGAGGATCTCCTGCGGGACCATCCCCTTGGCCTGGACCGCGACCTTCCACATCCCGGCCTCGGGCGCCTCCAGGCGGAAGGAGCCGTCCGCGCCGGTGGCAGCGGCGACCGCGGGCTCGGGGTCGGCCTTCCCCTCCAGCTCGAGCCGGGCGGCCTCCGCGAGGCTCGGGATGGGGACCAGCAGCACGCGGGCGCCCGCCACGGGCGAGCCGCCCGGGCCTGCTCCGGGGCCGCTTCCGGGGCCAAGGACCAGGCCGGAGACGGGGATCGGAGCGGTATTGGCGCCAAGGGCGAGCGCCGGGATCAGGAGCAGGAAAAGGACGAGCAGGGGCGGCAAGGCTTGGATGCGCACGGGTCCTCCGGAAACCGACCGATGCCGCCTATCATACAGAGGGCAAAAAAAGGGCGGCCCGTTCAAGGGGCCGCGGCATTGAGGGAGGGAGGGAAGCAGGTCCCGCCAAGAACCTGCCTCTCTCTTGATCCTCAGAGTACGGCCCCAACCTTACAAGTAGTATTACGATCATGGCGCAGAAATCGTTTGAAAGGTACCGTGCTCGGTTGACCCTCGCGGGCGTCTGTGGCTATAGTCCCGCCATTCACGAAAGGGCCGCCCTACCATGAGTGACGTCCTGCTCGGCCACTCCTTCTTTCTGCGCAACGACCCCAAGCAGGTACAGAAGATGCGGCCGTATGCGCCGCTGGGGACCCTCTACGCGGCGAGCCACCTGCGCGAGCGCGGCTACGAGGTGGCCCTCTTCGATGCCACGCTCGCCGCGGGCGAGCATGAGTTCGAGGAGGCGCTGGCGCGGCACAGCCCGCGCATCGTGGTGCTCTTCGAGGACAGCTTCAACATACTCACCAAGATGTGCCTGACCCACGCCCGCGAGGCGGCGTGGCGGATGAGCGCCCGGGCGCGCGCCGCGGGCGCCACCGTGATCGCCTCCAGCTCGGACGTCACCGACCACCCCGATCTCTATTTCGCCCACGGCGTCGAGTACGCCCTGGTCGGCGAGGCCGACTGGACCCTGGTCGAGCTGATCGAGACGCTCTCCGGCCGCCGGAGCGGCGAGATCGGCAGCATCGCGGGGCTCGCGCTCCCCGACCCGGCCGATGCGAGCGGCGTGCACCGCACGGCCGCGCGCGCTCCCGAGCGCCGGCCCGACGTCTTCCCCTTCCCCGCCTGGGATCTGGTGGACCCAGAGCCCTACCGCGCCGCGTGGAAGGGCGCCCACGGCTTCTACAGCGTCAACATGGTGAGCACCCGCGGCTGCCCGTTCCACTGCAACTGGTGCGCGAAGCCGATCTGGGGCCAGCAGTACGCGATCCGCTCGCCGGCCAACCTGGCCGAGGAGATGGCGCTGGTCAAGCGCCTGCTCAAGCCCGACCACGTCTGGTTCGCGGACGACATCTTCGGCCTGCGCCCGCAGTGGGTGCCGGAGCTGGCGCGCGAGATCGAGGCGCGCGACGCCCGCATCCCGTTCATGATCCAGTCGCGCGTGGACCTGATGACCCCGGCCGCCGTCGAGGGCCTAGCCCGCGCCGGCTGCGTGGAGGTCTGGCTCGGCGCCGAGAGCGGCAGCCAGAAGATCCTCGACGCCATGGACAAGGGGACCAAGGTCCCCAGGATCCACGAGGCGCGGCAGCGCCTCAAAGCCGCAGGCATCAAGGCCTGCTTCTTCCTCCAGTTCGGCTACCCCGGCGAGACGTTCGAGGACATCCTCGCCACCGTCCACATGGTGCGCGAGGCCCTGCCGGACGACGTCGGCATCAGCGTGAGCTATCCCCTGCCCGGCACCCGCTTCTTCGACATGGTACGCGAGGAGCTGGGCGGCCAGGAGAACTGGCAGGACAGCAGCGACCTCGCCATGATGTTCCAGGGCACCTACCAGACCCCCTTCTACCGCAAGCTCCACCAGGTGGTGCACCACGACCTGGACCTGCGGCACCGCATGACCGGTGGACTGGATCCCGGCCTCCTGGAGGAGCTGGACCGCCTCAACGCCGACTGGCTGGAGCTGGGACGGCTGGAGGTCGAGTGCCGCAGCGCCGAGCCCACGCGCATCCACAAGTCGTACGGCGAGCTCGAAGCGCCTGACCTGAGCAAGGACTTCAACTGATGGCCGACGTACTGCTCACCCACGGCTACTTCCTTTTCGAGGACGAGAAGGAACGCCAGATCATGAAGCCCTACCCCACCCTGGGCCTGCTCTACCTGTCCGCCTACCTGCGGCAGGAGGGCTTCGCGGTGGAGGTCTTCGACACGACGTTCGCGAGCCGGGACGAGCTGCACCAGCGCCTCGACGCCGGCCGCGGCGTGATCGGGATCTACACGAACCTGATGACCCGGCCGTCGGTGCTGGACGTGGTGCGGCGGGCGAAGGCGGCGGGATGGACCGTGGTGCTCGGCGGTCCCGAGGCCGCGGGCTGGCCCGAGGAGTATCTCGCGCAGGGAGCCGACGTGATCGTCGACGGCGAGGGCGAGCGCACGATGGCCGAGCTGCTGCCCGCGCTCACCGGGCGCGGCCCCCACCGCCTGCACGGCATCGCCGGCACGATCTTCCGCGACGAGGACGGTCGGATGGTCAAAAACCCCGCCCGCGAGCAGATCGAGGACCTCGACTCGCTCCCCTTCCCCGACCGCGGGCAGATCGACACCGCCCGCTACGTGGACGTCTGGCGCGAGCACCACGGCATGGGGAGCGTCAACCTGATCACGGCCCGCGGCTGCCCGTATCACTGCCGCTGGTGCTCGCACGCCGTGTTCGGCTTCACCCACCGGCGGCGGAGCGTGATCAACTGCGCGGACGAGCTGGAGCAGATCCGCGACACCTGGCATCCCGACCAGGTCTGGTACGCGGACGACGTGTTCACGATCAACCACCGCTGGCTCCACGAGTACGCGGCCGAGCTCAAGCGCCGCGGCCTGCGCCTGCCGTTCGAAACCATCTCGCGCGCCGACCGGATGATGAAGGACGAGGTGCTCGCGACGCTCGCGGACATGGGCTGCTACCGCATCTGGATCGGCTCGGAGAGCGGCAGCCAGCGCATCCTCGACGCCATGGAGCGGGGCGTCACGGCCGAGCAGGTGCGCTGGGCCACGAAGGCCGCCCAGCGCCACGGC
>JBJMGZ010000786.1:0-14241 GCA_045807605.1 Thermoanaerobaculia bacterium
GACCGGCAAGCCGAAGGCCGTTCTCGGCCGCCAGAAGGGGCTCAGCCACTTCCTCGTCTGGCAGAGCGAAACCTTCGGGATCGGGCCGGGCGACCGGGCCGCCCAGCTCACGGGCCTCTCGTTCGACGTGGTCTTGCGGGACATCCTCCTGCCGCTGACGAGCGGCGCCACGCTCTGTCTTCCGGAGGAGGACGACTTCAGCCCGGAGCGGATCCTCCCATGGCTCGCGGAGCGGGAGATCACCGTGGTGCACACGGTCCCCTCGCTCGCCAGCGCGTGGCTCGCCGCCGCTCCGGCGGGGTTCGGCTCGGACGCGCTGCGCTTCACCTTCTTTGCCGGCGAGCCGCTCCTGGACCAGGTCGTCGAGCGCTGGCGCGCCGCGTTCCCGCGGAGCGCCGTCGTCAACCTCTACGGCCCCACGGAAACCACGCTCGCCAAGTGTTTCTACGAAGTCCCGGAGCGGCCGGTGGCGAGCGTCCAGCCGGTCGGCTCGCCGCTGCCCCAGACCCAGGCCCTGGTGCTCGCCGGCGGCGGGCGGCGGTGCGGGATTGGCGAGACCGGCGAGATCGTGCTGCGCACCCCCTTCCGCAGCCTCGGCTATCTCGGCAATCCGGAGGAGACCCGGCTGCGCTTCCGGCCCAATCCGTTCCGCTCCGTAGGCGATACCGCCGGCGACCTCCTCTACTTCACGGGCGACCGTGGCCGCTACCGGCTCGACGGCACCCTGGAGATCCTCGGCCGGCTGGACGAGCAGGTGAAGATCCGGGGGGTGCGCGTCGAGCCGGCCGAGATCCGCCTGACCCTGGCACGCCACGCCGGGGTGTGGGAGAGCGCCGTCCTGGTCCGCGAGTCCCGGCCCGGCGAGCAGCTCCTGGTCGCCTATGTCGTGCCCCGGCCGGGCGCCGCTCCCGACCCCGCCCTCGACCCGGAGGACCTGCGCCGGCACCTGCGCCGGGAGCTGCCCGAGGCGATGGTGCCGTCGGCGTTCGTGCTCCTGGACGCGCTCCCGCTCACGCCGAACGGCAAGCTCGACCGCCGGGCGCTCGCGCGCTACGAGGTTGAGGTCCCCGCCGCCGGCGGCCGGACCCTCCTCACTCCGGTCGAGAAGATCGTCGCCGGCGTCATGGCGGACGTCCTCGGGCTCCCGCGGGTCGGCCCGGACGACAACTTCTTCCAGCTCGGCGGGCACTCGCTCACCGGGGCGCGCATGTTCTCGCGCCTGCGCCAGGTCTTCCGGGCCGACCTGCCTCTGCGGATCCTCTTCGAGTCGCCGACCGCGGCCGGCCTGGCGGCCGAGATCGAGCGCCGGCGCAGCGCCCTGGAAAAGCCCGGGATCGCCGCCTTCCGGGACGACCGGAGCTCGCCCCCTCCGCTGTCGTTCGCGCAGGAGCGCTTCTGGGACGGCCGGGAGCTCGAAGCCCGCACCGTGGCTCCCAACGTCCTCACCACGATGGTCCTCTTCGAGGGCCGGCTCGACGTCTTCTGCCTGCGGCGGGCGTTCCAGGGGGTCGTGGAGCGGCACGAGGTGCTGCGGACCAGCTTCCGGGACGGCAGGGACGGGCCGGTCCAGGTGATCCATCCCGAGCTCCCGATCGAGCTCCCCGTCGTCGACCTCGAACGGGTGCCTGCCGCCGAGCGCATGGCCGAGGCCCAGCACTGGTGCACCCTCGACGGGAGGTCGCATTTCGACTACGAGCGCGGACCGCTGTTCCGGCTGACCCTGTTCCGGGAGTCGGAGAGCCGTCATGTGGTGTGCTTCGCCATCCACCACATCGCCTTCGACGGCTGGTCGCGCTCGATCCTGATCTCGGAGGTGTCGACCCTCTACCAGGCCCTGCGCGAGGGGCGGCCCTCCCCCCTGCCGCCGCTCCCGGTCCAGTACCAGGACTTCGCGCGCTGGCAGCGGCGGACTTTGACGGGAGAGGCGCTGGAAGAGCAGGTGACCTTCTGGCGCGAGCACCTGCGGGGGGCCTCGTCGCTCGACCTGCGCGGCGGCCGGCCGCTGCCGGCCCGCCGGACCTTCGCGGCAGGCGTCGAAGGGTTCACGGTGCCGGAGGAGCTCGAGCGGGCGCTCGAGGCCTTCGCCGCGGATCATGGCGTGACCCTGTTCATGACCCTGTTCGCGGCTTTCAATGCGCTCCTCTGCCGCGAGACGGGGCAGGACGACATCGTCGTCATCTGCCTGTTCGCCAACCGCAACCAGGCCGAGACCGAGGGCCTGATCGGCAACTTCTACGCCGGTCTGCCCCTGCGCACGCGGCTCTCCGGCGCCCGCACCTTCCGCGATCTGCTGGAGCGGGTGCGCGACGTGACGCTCGCGGCGCACGAGCATCCGGACATCCTCTACGAGCCGGTCTTCGAGAGCCTGAGCTTCCACGAGAAGGGGGACCTGGCCACGTTCCGCGTCGTCTTCCAGCTCGCGAAGCTGCCCGCTGCGCGCCAGGGCTGGGCGGACCTGGAGGTCACGGCCCTGCCGTTCGACTCCGGCAAGATGCGCAAGGACCTGAGCCTGTTCCTCAGCCAGTCCGGCCGGCTCTCCGGGCGCTTCCGCTACAACCGCGACCTGCTCGATCCGCAGCAGGTCGCCCGCATGCGCGACGGCTATCTCCGGCTTCTCGAGGCCGTCGTCGCCGATCCGGATTGTCCGATGGCCGAGCTCTTCGAGGAGATCTCCGTGGGAGGTGCGCGATGAAGAGAGTGGCCCTGGTCACCGGAGCGAACCGCGGCATCGGGTTCGAGATCTGCCGCCAGCTCGGCGCGGCCGGCTACACGGTCGTGCTCACGGCCCGCGATCCGGACAAGGGCGCCAGGGCCGTCAGGACCCTGCGCCAGGAAGGGATCGAGGCGCACAGCCGGATGCTCGACGTGACGCAGCCCGACAGCGCCCGGGAGGCGGCGGGCTTCGTGGCCGGCGAGCTCGGCCGGCTCGACGCGCTGGTCAACAACGCCGCCATCGCGATCGATCCCGACGCGGTCCTGGAGACGCTGGATCTCGACGTGATGCGGCGGACGCTCGAGACCAACCTGCTCGGCGTGCTCGCCTGCTGCCAGGCCTTCCTGCCGCTCATGAAGCAGCAGGGCTACGGCCGGATCGTCAACGTGTCGAGCGGGCGGGGGTCGTTCACCAAGCTGGGCGCCGGAGGGCCCTGCTATCGCATCTCCAAGACCGCGCTCAACGCCCTGACCGTGATCCTCGCCGACGAGGTGAAGGAGCACAACATCCTGGTCAACGCGGTGACGCCGGGCTGGGTACGCACCCGCCTGGGCGGCATGAAGGCCCCGCGGTCCACCGCCGAGGGCGCCGAGGCCGCCGTCTGGCTGGCGATGCTGCCGGATGACGGCCCGCGCGGAAAGTTCTTCAAGGACCGGGAGGAGTTCCCGTGGTAGACGCAAAGATGGGCGCTCTGGTGCGTGCCGTGCGGTTGACCCGGGAGCTCGAGAGGTCCTGCCACGACCCGCGCGAGACGATCGCGAGCAAGGTCCGGCGCATGCAGCGCGTCAAGTCCCCCGACCTGCCGCCGCGGGTCCGCGCCCTGCGCTCCTACGATCCGGCCTGGCCGTCCCTCTTCGCGGGCGAGGAGCAGAGGATCCGCGCCGCCCTGGCGGATGCCGTCGCCCGGGTCGAGCACTTCGGCAGCACGTCGATCCCCGCGGAGGCGCTGTCCTCGAAAAACGTGATCGATTTCCTGGTCGCGATCCGGGAGCCGTCCCTCGCGCCGCAGGCCGACGCCGTCCTGGCCGCGCTCGGCTACACCTGCTACGGCAACGGGCCGTGCGATCCGGAGACGGTGTGGTGGTGGCGGGTCGAGGAGGAGGTGGCGTTCGTCGCGCATCTCTGTGCGGCCGCGAACCCCTGGATCGACACCGTGGTCAACTACCGCGACTACATGCGCGCCCATTCCGAGGAGTGCGTCCGCTACGAAGAGGTGAAGCGGCGCCTGGCGGCGGAGCCGGACCGCAGCCTGTTCGAGTACAGCCTCGGCAAGCTCCGCCTGTTCTACGAGATCAGCGGCAGGGCCGACGCCTGGAAGGGAGCCGGACAGGTCCCATGAACGAGCCACGGTCGCAAACGCGTCGCCTCACCGTCGTCAAGGTCGGCGGCAGCCTCCTCCAGGGAGCTGCCGACCTCCAACGGCTCGGCTCCGTGCTCGCGGAAAAGCGGTGCGAAGGCGGGTCGCTCCTGGTGGTCGCGTCGGCTCTCAAGGGGGTCACCGACCTCCTGGAGAAGGCGGCCCTCTACGCCCTGGATCCCGAGCGGTCCAACGGCCATCTCGGCGAGACCCTCGACGCCCTGCGCCAGCGCCACCTCGGGATCGCCCGCGACCTCGCAGCCGAGGTTTCCATCGTGGACCGGGCGATCGCCGAGCTGGAGGAGGTGGTCGACTCGATCGGAGACGCCGGAGAGCTCCCGGATGAGACCTATGCCCGTCTCCTCTCCTACGGCGAGCGGCTGAGCGTCCCTCTCCTCGCTGCCGCCATCCGGAACGCCGGCCTCCGGGCGCAACCGATCGCGGCCGAAGAGGCGGGCCTCAAGGCCGCGGGTCCTCCCCGCGCCGGGTCGTGCGACATCCCGGCGAGCGCGGCGGGCCTGGACCGGATGCGCTCCGATCTGCAGGACCAGGTTCTGGTGCTGACCGGCTTCTACGGAGTCGGCGATGACGGCGGCGTGGTGCTCTTCGGGCGCGGCGGCAGCGACGACACGGCCTGCGCCGTGGCCGCGGGGCTCGACGCCGACCGCCTGGAGCTGTGGAAGGACGTGCCCGGCTTCATGTCCGCCGACCCGCGGGAGGTGCGCGGCGCGCGCGTCATCCGCGAAGTGTCGTTCGACGAGGTCGCCCAGCTCGGGGCCTACGGCTCCCGCCTTGTCCACCATGGCTGCCTGGACCCGTTGCGCGGGCGCGCCATCAAGGTGTTCATCTCCACGGTCACGGAATCCGGCGCCGCCGCCGGGACGAGGCTGGTGGAGAGGCTGGAACGGGGCGCGACCCGGGTCGTGGCCCTCGCCTCCCGCCGGCGCCTGCCGGCGCTGGTCGGAGTGGTCGGCGAAGGCGTCGCCAGCGATCCCGGGATCCGCTCGCGCATGCTCTCCTGCCTCTCGGCGGCGGGAGTCCGCGGCGACCTGGTGGCCCGCCCGTCCGGGCGCTCCGGCCTGAGCTGTACCGTGCATCCCGACGACCTGGCCCCCGCCCTGGGCGGCCTGCACGAAAGTTTTTTCACCTCCGCGGAGGAGATCCAATGATACCGGTCGTACGAACGAGCGCTCCCGCGAAAAACCTTGTCGATTATTGGAACGAGTCGCGCCTGCACGCGGATCTCGCGAAGTCCGCATCCGTCAAGCCGGCCCCGGGGTTCGTGCCCTGGCATGCCGCCCTGGAGGACATCCTCAAGGTCGGCTACGGGGTCCAGGCCCAGCCCCGCTTCGTGTCCGGCGCCTGGGAGCAGATCCGCTGGCGCACCACGCCCTCGGCGGGAGCGCTCTACCCGTTCGAGGTGATCGCGACCGTGATCGGCGAGGGGAGCTACCTCTGGGCGATCGAGCGCGGGCACCTCGTCCCTTACGACGCGCCGCCGTTGACGCGCGCCGAGCTGGCGCAGGCCGGCTTCGCCACCCGGCCCGGGCACAACGTGGTGGCCCTGCTCACCTTCGTCGCCCGCCCCTGGCTGAGCATGAAGAAGTACCAGCTGCGCGGCTATGCCTACTCGCACCTCGACGTGGGTCACACGGCCACCAACCTGGCTCTCTATACGACCGCCCTGGGCCATTCCCCGGTCCTACACCTGCGGTTCTCCCGCTCCTTCCTGAGCGAGCACCTGAAGCTCGACGGGCTGTGCCGCGAGCCTCTCGCGGTCCTCTCCTTCTCGAGCGCCGGCCCCGCCGCCGGCCCGCAGCGGGATCCTGCCCTGGACGCCGAGCCCTACCTCCAGCCGGTCAACCTGGAGCTGCCGATGGAGAAGGAGCTCGCGAGCTGGGAGTCGCTCCAGGGGGTCCTCTCGTTCGACTTCTCGCTCCAGCCTCCCTGCGAGCCCGCCGGAGCGGAGCTCGTGCTGGAGCCGGAGGCGGTCCCCGGCGTCCCCGCCCTGGCGCTCCCTGACGACCGCCCGCCGCTGTCGGCGACGGCGGAGTGGCGCTCGGCGATCCTGGGCCGGCGCTCGGCGAAGGGCTTTCGCAAGGAGCCGTTGAGCGTGGCGCAGATCGGCGAGCTGCTCGGCGCGCTCCGGGCCGAGGGGCTGCCGGCGGATTGCTCGCGCAGCGCCGCGCAATTCGGCGTGCGCCTGGTGGCGAGGAACGTCGACGGCCTCGCCGGCGTCTTCGCCTACAGCCCGGAGAGCCATGCCCTGCACCGGCTCGACGCCCAGGCGGACGACCCCCGGCCGGCCTGCATGCGCCAGGAGCTCGCCGGCGACGCCGCGGCCCTGGTGATCCTGCATGCGCCGCTGCGCCGTCTGCTCGACGAGCACGGATACTCGGCCTTCGCCGAGCTGCAGTTCCGCGCCGCGGAGCTGGGCCAGCGGCTTCACCTGGCCGCGGCGCGGCTCGGGCCGGCCCTGGGGATGACCTGCATCGGCGGGTTCGACGGCGAGCAGTGCGGCGCCCTGGCCCGGCTCGGCGAGGACGAGGAGACCCTCTACGTCATCCTGCTCGGCATCCGCGACGAGTCCGCGTTCAAGCACGACCGCCTGAGCGTGGCGTACAGCCACGGCTACACCACGGTGGAGGACTGATGGATCGTTCCATCCTGAGGTCCTTCCTCGATCATCCTGCCCTCGAAGGGCGCTTCACCCCCGCGCACCGGGAGCTGCGGGAGCGCGCCCGGAGCCATTTCGACCCCGCGCGGCTCGGCGAGTGGGTGCGCGAGCCCGGCGGCTATCTCCGCAAGGAAACCTGGGAGGAGCTCGGCAGGCAGGGGTTCCTGGGCGTCTCGCTGCCGCGCGAGCTCGGCGGCCAGGGCCTGGGCCTGCTGGGCGCGCTGATCCTCGCCGAGGCGGCGTCGCGGCTCGGGGACCTGGGCGTCTCGCTGGGTCTCCACTGCCAGACCGAGATCACCGCGCAATGGCTGGCGACCGCCCATGACCCGGAGGTCCGCGACCGCTGCCTCCCCGGGATGATCGCCGGCCGGCTCGTCGGCTGCGCCTGCGACACCGAGCCCGGCCGGCAGATGGAGTCGACGGCCGTGCGCGACGGCGACGAGCTGGTGGTCAACGCCCGCAAGCTCTACATCGTCAACGGCGCCAACGCGGACCTGTGCTTCGTCACGCTCAAGGCCGACGGCGAGTCGGCGACCGTGCTGGTGGAGAAGGACCGCCCGGGCGTGCGCGTGCTCAAGGTGTTCGACAAATTCGGCACCCGCTCGATCGATCAGGCGATGCTCGATTTCGACGCGGTGCGCGTGCCGGCGGCCAACCTGTCCACGAAGCGCGGCGTGCGGCAGCTCATGCACTGGAACAAGGTGATGACGGTCGCCCGCTACCTGATGTGCGCCGACGCCTGCTTCCTCCATCGCCGCCTGCTCGACCGCATGCTGGAGTACGGCGGCAAGCGGATCGTCGACGGGCGCCCGCTGGCGAGCTGGCCGGTCAACCGGCACGCCCTCGCCCGCGCCGCCGCCGACCAGGAGCTGATGGAGGCCGGCCTCCTCGACGGCTTCGAGCTCCTGGAGAGCCCGAAGAACGCCGTCGCCGAGATCGCCGCGCTCAAGTGGTTCTGCGTCGACCGCACGTCCCGGTTCGCGGCCCTCTGCGCCGAGCTCCATGGCGGCGCGGGTTACATGTGGGACAGCGAGTTCCTGTTCGCCCAGGCGCAGATCGCGGGCCTCAAGATGTCGGGCGGCAGCCTGACCACGATGAAGGCGATCGCCGGCCAGGCGCTCGCCTACCGCGAGGAGCTGGAGGCGCTGGCATGAACATTCGGGACGCGATGGCCGAGAGCCTCGACCGCCACCGCGGCCGCACCGCGATGGCCGGCGCCGAGGCGCTCTCCTACGAGGAGCTCGGGAGCCGGATCCATGCCGCGGCCGGTTCGATCGGTGAGCACAGACACGTGGGCTTCTGCCTCGGCAATCGCACCGAATACGTCGTCCTCTACTTCGCGACGCTCTTCGCCGGCCGCCTGCCGCTCCTGCTCGACGCCAACTTCAACACCGGCGAGATCGAGGCGATCCGGAGCGACTGCGGCCTCGACGCCCTGGTGATGGAGCGGTCGAAGGCCGACGCCCTCGACATCCCGGGCAAGGGGGAGCCGGTCCCGTTCGGCGACGCCGTCGTGCTGCCGCTCGCGCGCGTCGAGCCGCGCTTCGCGCCCCGGCCGGACACCGAGGTCTGCCGCTTCACCTCCGGCACCACGGGCCGGCCGAAGTGCCTGGAGTTCAGCAGCCACGCCGTGGTCTCGGCGGCGCGCAATTGGGTCCTGGGAACGGGGATGGCTCCCGAGGACCGCACGCTCTGCCTGGCCGCCCTCTCGAACGGCCTGGCGTTCAACACCTCGCTGCTCTCGACCTTCGTGGCCGGCGGCGAGCTCCACTTCTTGAAGGGAGCTCCGCTGACCCGTCCGGTCGCGCGCCGGATCGAGGAGTCCGGGATCACCCGGCTGGTCGCTTTCCCGACCCTCTACCGCAACTTCGTGGCCCCCGGCGGCCCGGAGCGGTCGGCGATGGCGGGCCTCGAGCACGCGATCTCGGCCGGCGCGCCGCTCTGGCCCGACGTGCGCGAGGAGTTCCGCTCCAAGTACGGCCTCGACATCTCCGATTATTACGGGATCGCCGAGACCGGCCCGGTCACGTTCGAGCGCGACGCGAGCCACCACGCCGGGCTCGGCCAGCCGCTGCCCGGCGCGGAGATCCGGATCGCCGAAGAGGACGGGGAGGAGGGGGAGGTGCTGGTGCGCACCGCGTCCATGGCCAGCGGATACCTGAACCATCCGGGCCTGTTCGAGCAGCGCGTGGATGCGCAGGGTTTCTATCACTCGGGAGACCGGGGGCGGCTCGTCGACGGACGCCTGCACCTGGTCGGCCGCACGCAGGACCACATCAACGTCGCGGGGCGCAAGATCGACCCCACGGAGATCGTCGCCCTGGTCTCGGCGCTCGACGGGGTGGCGGACGCCGTCGCCTTCCCGGACGAGGACCTGAACCGCGAAGCGCTGGTGCACCTGGTGGTCGTCGCCGCCAACGGCGGTGTCACCAAAGCATCCGTGGCCGAGGCCTGCCGCTCGCGGCTCGCTCCCTGGAAGGTCCCGGGGCGCATCAGCTTCGTCCAGGAGATCCCGCGCACCGGCATCGGCAAGCCGCGGATCGCCGTGCTCCGCGAACAGCTCACTACGAAAGGATCGGTGGAATGAACGACGATCAGAACGCGATGAAGAAGCGCGTCCAGCGCCTGGTCTTCATCGCCGCGGGAGGCAAGATCAACGAGGAGGAGCTCGACCGCTGGGACGTCGACCTGCGGACGATCGGGCTCGACTCGCTCGGCTACCTGAACCTGCTGGAGGGCCTGGAGAGGACGTTCGGCGTCGCCATCGACCTCGACCACGAGGAGGACCACAGCTTCCTCCACACGATCGACAACATCGTGCGCTATCTCGTGGTCCAGCGGGGTGCGGCGGCATGATCGACCTGGTGGAGGAGACCTCGGCCCGGGAGCGGGTCGAGAGCCTCATGAAGGAGCTTCAGGTTGCGGATGGGAAGCGCGCTTCCCTCGGCCTCTTCACGCCGGCGCCCGAGCCCGGCCTGGAGGCCGCGGCGGTCGCGGGCGAGCCCGCGGACGGCGGGCTGCGGCTGACCGGCAGGGTCCGCGTCTCCGACCCGGATGCCGAGGCCTCGATCGTGCTGGTGAAGGCCGGCGGCGAGCACCGGCTGGCCTGGCTGGAACATGGAACGCAGGGCGTGGAGCGGCGCGGAGACTGGCTCGCGATCGAGGGCGCCGTGGCCGATCGAGTCTCCCGGCCTGTCGAGATCTCCGATCTGCGTCGCTGGCTGGAGAGCTACGCGGGCGCCTGGGCGCTGGCCGCGGCGATGGCTGCCCGCGAAGGCGTCCGCGCCCTGCGGCGTGCGGCTCGCGTCACGGGCTTCAACGCCTCGCAGTGGGTGGCCCTGGGGATCACCGAGGTGGAGATCGAGGCGGACCTGACGCTGGCCGCGGCGAAACGAAATCCAGGCCTTGCCGTGGCCGCTGCGGCGGCCCGCACGCTGTCGCTGGTCGCGGCCAAGGCGGAGGAGCTGCGCGAGCTGGGCGTGGAGACGGAGGAGCTGCCGAGCTCCATGTACCTGGGCGGCGCCCTGTTCCTGGAGAACGAGCTCGCCCGCGCGCTGCGGATCGGGGAGGCGCGCGAATGAAGGTGGCTCTCGTGGGGTACGGCAAGATGGGGCGCGTCGTCGAGGAGATCGCGGCATCCAAGGGAATGGAGGTCGTCGACCGCTTCACCCGCGGCCGGCCCCTGTCCGCGGACGCAGCCACGCGCGAGGCGCTCGCGGGCGTCGACGCGCTCGTCGACTTCTCCGTGCCCGAGGCCGTGGCCGATACCGCGCGGGCCGCGGCGGAGCTGTCGCTTCCGCTGGTGATCGGGACCACCGGCTGGCAGGACCGGCTCGACGAGGTCCGGGAGGTGGTCGAGAGCTCCGGCATCGGCGCCGTGCGGGCCGCGAACTTCTCGGTGGGCGTCAACATCTTCTACCGCCTCGCCGAGCAGGCCGCGAAGATGCTCTCGGCGCTCGACGGCTACGACCCGTTCATCCACGACTGGCACCACCGCTTCAAGCTCGACAGCCCGTCGGGCACGGCGCTCGAGATCCGGCGGCGGATGGCGCGCTACTACGGCGAGCGCGAGGTGCCGATCACCTGCCAGCGCTCCGGCTACGTCCCGTCCGTGCACTGGGTCGGCTTCGACTCGGCGGCCGACACGATCCATCTCGAGCACCGGGCGCGCAACCGCCAGGGGCTCGCCGAGGGCGCGCTGCTGGCGGTGAAGTGGATCGCCGGACGCCCGGGCTTCCACGAGTTCCGCGAGGTTCTGGACGACCTTCTCCCGTTGGGCCTCGAATCATGACGCTGTCCCCGATCCTCTTAGGAGCTTTCCTGTCCATGACGACTCCCAACCCTTCCCAGGCGGTTCCGTTCGACTCCGGGCGCTGGCAATGGCACGCGGCCGAGCACCGGGTGGAGGACCATCTGGGCCGCAGGAGCCTCTACCTGAAGAACGGGATCGCCACCGTCGGCGACGCGCGCTTCACCAACGGATGGATCGAGTTCGACGTCGCGTTCACCGCCGAGCGGGGGTTCATGGGCGGGGCCTGGCGCGTCCAGGACGCCTCGAACTACGAGGAATTCTACGTGCGGCCGCATCAATCGGGGAACCCGGACGCCAACCAGTACACACCGGTCTTCAACGGCGTCGCGGGCTGGCAGCTCTACCACGGCAAGCGGTACTCGGTCCCCGTCGTGTACCGCTTCAACGAATGGACTCGCGTCAAGATCCTCTTCGCCGGCGCGCAGGCGGAGCTCTACATCGGCGACATGGAAAAGCCCGTGCTCTTCGTCGACGGGCTCAAGAGGAGCGTCGAGCCCGGCAGCGTGGGCGTCAGGGTCATGGACTTCGCTCCCGCCCACTTCTCCAACTTCTCGTTCACCGTGACGGACTCGCCTCCCATCCAGGGCCGCCCCGGCAAGCCCGAGCGCGCCCCGGAAAACGCCATCTCCTCCTGGTCGGTCTCGGATGCGTTCCGGGAGAGCGCTCTGGTCGACCAGGCCGCGATCGATCCCGAGCACCTGGCCGCCCGGAGCTGGACCCGTCTCGAGACGGAGCGCTCCGGGCTCGCCAACCTCGCCCGGGTGCAGGGCGTCCAGCTCCGCAAGGACACGGTCTACGCCCGCAAGGTCCTGCTTTCGAGCCGCGAGCAGGTCAAGCGGCTCGACTTCGGCTTCAGCAACCGGGTCCGGGTCTATCTCAACGGCCGGCTTCTCTTCCGCGGCAACGACCCCGCCCGCTCGCGGGACTACCGCTTCCTGGGCAGCATCGGCTATTTCGACGCGCTCTACCTGCCGCTTCGCGAAGGGGACAACGAGCTCCTGCTGGCGGTCTCCGAGGAGTCCGAGGACCTGGGGGGCTGGGGTGTCCAGGCCAGGCTCGAGGATCTCGCGGGCATCACGCTCAAGGATTAGGTCGCCGCATGCGCAAACCCAACTTCTTCATCGTCGGGGCTCCCAGGTGCGGCACCACCTCGATGTACGCCTATCTCCGGCAGCATCCGGAGATCCATGTCTCGGCGCACAAGGAGCCGCACTTCTTCGGCAGCGACCTGTCGCCCCTGCCCGGAGGCGTGCGCGAGGAGGAGCTCTACCTGGAGCTCTTCGCCGGAGCGGGCGACCGGCCGCGCCTCGGCGAGGCCTCGGTCTGGTACCTGTCGTCCACGAAGGCGGCGGCGGAGATCCGGGCGTTCGCGCCGGATGCGCGGATCGTCATCCTGCTCCGCGCTCCGTACCAGATGCTCGAATCGCTGCACTCGCTCTTCCTGCGCACCGGCAACGAGGATCTCCCCACCTTCGAGGAGGCGCTCGCCGCGGAGCCGGAGCGCCGCCGGGGGCGCCGCATCCCGCCCGGCTGCTACTTTCCGGAGGGACTGCTCTACACCGACGTCGCGCGGTATGCCGCGAGCGTGGAGCGCTATCTCGACGCCTTCGGCCGCGAGAACGTCCACTGCATCGTCTTCGACGACATGGTGCGCGACACCGCCGCGGTCTACCGGCAGGTCCTGGAGTTCCTGGGCATCGATCCGGGGTTCGAGGCCGAGCTCGATCCGCGGCGGGCGAACGAGCGGGTCCGCATGATGGCGATCCGCCAGCTGGCCCGCATCCCGCCGGAGGTGAGGCGCCGCATCCAATTCAAGGACATCCGGGTGCACGAGAGCGCTCCCCGGGTGCCGCTCCCGGCGGAGCTCGCGGCGCGGCTGCGGGAGACCTCCGCCGAGGACGTCGCGCGCCTCGGCTCCCTTCTCGACCGCGATCTCTCCGCGTGGACGCGGGGCGAGGCGGTGGCCTCTGTGAGAGCGACCCTCAAGGATCAGGAAATTGCAATTCATTCCCACGAAAGGAGCGATCATGCTTGATATCGTCAACAACCCGCCGGAGACAACCCCGCAGGAGCCGGAGCACGGCACCGACAGGCCGGAGTTGTCGAGAAAAGGTTTCATCATCACCTATCCGATGTTCCGGTACTGGAACAAGGACTCGGTCGAGGAGGGCATCCAGCCGAAGCCGCTGAACCTCTACGTCCACACGCCGTACTGCATCCAGCGCTGCGCCTACTGCTATTTCAAGACCACGACCCTCAAGGACAACCGGCTGCAGGAGATCGACGCCTACGTGAGCTCCGTGTGCAAGGAGATCGAGCTCGTCGCGCAGCACTACGACCTCGGCAAGCGGCCGATCGAGACGGTGTACTTCGGCGGCGGCACGCCGACGCTGCTGACCGAGGAGAACATCGACCGGCTGTTCGGAGCCCTGCACGACAACTTCGCGATCAACGGCGCGCAGATCACCTTCGAGGGCGAGCCGGTCACCCTGACCGAGCGCAAGGCGGCGCTGCTCCAGGGCCACGGCGTCCAGCGCATCAGCCTCGGCATCCAGTCGTTCAAGGAGGAGGTCGTCTTCCTGACCGGCCGCCGCGACACGGAGGAGCAGACGTTCAAGGCGATCGAGCTCGCCAAGAACACCGGCGCCCAGGTCAACATCGACCTGATCACCGGCCTGCCCGGCGAGACGCCCGAGTACTGGGCGTACTCGGTACAGCGGGCGCTCGAAGCCGACGTG
Organism: Thermoanaerobaculia bacterium; assembly: GCA_045807605.1. Lineage (GTDB taxonomy): Bacteria > Acidobacteriota > Thermoanaerobaculia > Multivoradales > UBA5704 > DATMER01. Next base: position 13,798 of record JBJMGZ010000786.1, read on the forward strand.
CACAACATCACCATCTACAAGCTCGAGCTCTATGCCAACACCCCGTACTACTCGGCCGAGAGGAACAAGCAGATCGAGCTGCCCACCGAGGAGCAGGAGCTCGAGTTCATCAAGTACGCGGTGGCCGAGCTCAAGAAGCAGGACTACCTGCCCGTCAACACGTTCACGTTCGCGAAGAACGGCGCCTACGATCAGCTCAACACCCGCAGCAAGTGGCTGGGCAACGACAACTGCGCGGTCGGCGTCTCGGCGTTCGGCTCGCTCGGCCGCTGGAACTACCAGAACACGAGCGACATCCGCGGTTACAGCGAGTCCGTCGACAAGGGTGACCTGCCGGTCGTCCGCGGCTACAACTGCACCAGCCTCGACCTCATGGTGCGCGACGTGGTCATGGGCATCAAGCTCGTCCACCTGAGCCATGTCCGCTTCCAGCAGAGGCACGGG
>JBJMGZ010000787.1:0-3459 GCA_045807605.1 Thermoanaerobaculia bacterium
GCTTCCGCACCAACGCCCGCGGAGTCCGCAGGATCGAGGGAGGAGCGCTCGGTACCGCGCTGCCCGACCTCCTCTGGGAGGACGACCTCCGGGCTCTGCTCTCGCAAGGAGTGGCGGTCGGCAGCGAGCCGGTGACCGTTCCCCTGGGAGACGGGCTCTTCGGCGGGATCACGGCGCCGGTCGTGTGGCTCGAGCGGGTTCAAGGGCTTCGCGTTCCAATGTAGGGGCGGGGCTTGCCCCCGCCCGGGAGGGGGTAAACCCCTCCCCTACATTCAGATCGACTCCCCTACCAGATCGCGACCTCGAACCTCCCGTTCGAGTCCGCGGCCCCCCGGTACATCCCCTCCGAGTTGAACACCAGGGCGATGGAGCCGTCGTGGGCCACGCCGATCACGCCGCCGTCGTCCTTCTCGAGCTTGCGGTGGATGACCTCGTCGGCGGCCTGCTGGAGGGTGAGCCCCTTGTACTCCATCAGCGCTGAGATGTCGTGCGCCACGGTGTGCCTGATGAACCGCTCGCCCCAGCCGGTGGCCGAGATGGCGGCGGTCCTGTTGTTGGCATAGGTGCCGGCGCCGATCACGGGCACGTCGCCCAGGCGTCCGAAGCGCTTGTTCGTCATGCCGCCGGTCGAGGTGGCCGCGGCCAGGTTGCCATGGACGTCGAGCGCCACGGCGCCGACCGTGTCCTTGTCCTTCTCCGCCTCCTTCTTCGCCTCTTCTTGGAGCTTCTTCTGGAAGTCGTCCCAGCGCTTCTGGGTGAAGAAGTACTTGGGGTCCACGCGCTCGACCTTCATCTCGTCCGCGAACCTCTCGGCCCCCTCCCCCACCATGAACACGTGCGGCGACTTCTCCATCACCATCCGGGCGAGCGACACGGGGTTCTTCACCGTCTTCAGCCCCGCCACCGAGCCGCAGGAGAGATCGCGGCCGTCCATGATGGCGGAGTCCAGCTCGTTGGTCCCCTCGTGGGTGAACACCGCGCCCTTGCCGGCGTTGAACAGCGGATCGTCCTCCAGGGTGCGCACCACCCTCTCCACCGCATCCAGGCTGGTGCCGCCGCCCGCGAGCACCTGGCGCCCGACCTCCAGGGCCGCGCGCAGCGACTTCAGGTATTCCTCCTTCTCGCTCTCCGGGATGTCCTTGGGGATCGTGCCCGCCCCGCCATGGATGGCGAGAGACCAGGAGGGCTTGGCCGGCGGCTCCGGCGGCTGGGCCGCCATGAGCGCGGCGAAGATGGGCAGGAGGAGAAGGAGCCAGAGGAGCTTGGCGACTTTCATGCCGCGGATTGTAGTCTATTGATCCCATCCCCTCTCTCCCCAGCCCTCTCCCCCGCCAGCGCGGGGAAGAGGGAGCCCCCCTCCCTATTCTCTCCGCAGCAGCACCACCGTCTGGTCGTCGTACTGCGGCACGCCCACCGCAAACCGGGTGACCGCCCCCTGGATGGTCTCCAGGACCTCCTGCAGGGTGAAGCCCTGGTGCTTGCGCAGGAGCTCGATCAGGCGCTCGGTGCCGAGCTCCTCCTCGTCGATCGACGTGGCCTCGGTGATGCCGTCGCTGTAGAGACAGACGATGTCGCCCGGCTCGACCACCAGCTCGCGGGGCTGATAGCGGCTGTTCGGCAGCAACCCCAGGGGGACGCCGCCCGATGACAGCTCCTCGACCCGCCCGTTCGGACGCACCAGGAAACCCGGGTTGTGGCCCGCGTTCAGGTAGCGCAGCAGGCCGCTCCCGGGCTCCAGCTCGGCCATGAGGAGCGTGATGAACTTGTTGGCCATGCTCGACTCCAGGATGTGGCGGTTCAGGCGCTCCAGGAGGGAGGGTCCGAAGCCGGCCTCTTCGAGCAGCAGGCGCAGGGCCGAATGCAGGGTGGACACCATGAGGGCGGCCGGGATGCCCTTGCCCGACACGTCGCCCACGACCAGCTCCACGCGGCCGTCGGGCAGGGCGAGCAGGTCGTAATAATCGCCGCCGACCTGCCGGGCCGGTCGGTTCCAGCCCACGACCTGGTAGCCGGGCACGGCGGGCGCGCCCTTGGGGAGGATCTGGCGCTGGATCTCGGCCGCAAGGTGCATCTCGCGCTCCAGGCGCTCGCGCTCCAGGGCCTCGCGGTGCAGCCGGGCATTTTCGAGCGCGATGGCCGCCTGGTTGGCGAAGAGGGCGAGCGTGCGCCGGTCCGAAGGCAGAAACGGCCCGACGCCGCGGCGGCTCTCCTTGTCGCCCACGACGAGCAGGCCCTTGGGCTCGTTCTCGACCGCGATGGGCAGGCCGAGCAGGTACGTGGCGCCCGGCAGGAGACCGGGGGACTCGGCGGTGCCGGCGAGGAACGAGAAGAGATCGGGATCGTCGGCATCGACCGAGCGCGCGGCCTCGCCGCCGAACGTGCGGGTGAGCCGGTACTCGCGGCTGTCGCCCTCCCCCAGGATGTAGAGAGCGCCGCGGCGAGCATCCAGGAGGGAGACGGCGCGCAGCAGGATCTCCTCCGAGACGCGGTCGAGGTCGAGGGTGGCGGCGACCGCCAGTCCGACATCGTAGAGCGCCTCCAGCTCGACGACCCGGTAGTTGACCTGGAACTGCTGCTCCTTGAGGTCCTGCTTGAGACGGCAGCTCTTGAGGGAGGCGGCGAGGAGCAGTGTCAGGGGGTCAATTGTGAGGGGGTCGCTGGCGACCAGCCCGGCCTCGCCTGGGGCCACCCCCTTGCGGGGCGTGAACAGGAGCCGGCCGCCGGGGAACCGCAGGCTGCCGAAGCCGTCGGCGGCGGCGCTCCCTTCGAGGACCTCCGGCAGACCGCCGCCCGCCACGGCGTGCCGTTCCAGCACCTCGCCGCTCTCCAGGTAGAGGCCGGCGGCGCCGGCGCCGTGCTCCTTGCGCCAGAGGTCGAGGAGCCGCTCCAGGAGCTGGCGCTCGCTCGCCTCGTCGCGGGAGAGGGCCAGCAGCTCGTCCCAGGCCTGCGCCACGCTGCCGGCAGGTGCGGAACCCTCCATGACGCCTCCCTAGAGTCAGGCCCGGATCTGGGCCACCGCCGCGTCCTCGTTGGGGAAGATCGGCGCGTACTGAGCGAGGCCCATGATGTGGAAAGTCTTCTCGATCGTCGGCGTCAGGCAGCAGAAGCCCAGCTTGCCGTCGATCTCGAGCATCTTCTCGATGATCTCGATCAGGATGGAGATGCCGATCGAATTCACGATCTTCGTGCCGGCCAGGTTGAGGAGGAGCACCTTGTAGCCCTCGTCGAGGAGCTTGTAGGCCTCCCTGGCGATCTCCTCGCCGCCCTGGTTGTTGATATATCCCTCCGTGTAGATCACCGCCAGGCCATCGCGGCGGTCCACGGTCACGTTGAGGCTCTCGGTCATCGGCTCGCCCCCGCTTTCATCGCATCTTGCTCATCACGACAGTCGTCCCCTCGGTGCCGGAGCGGATCTCCACCTCGTCCATGAGCCCCCGGATGATCTTCAGGCCCCAGCCG
>JBJMGZ010000788.1:0-5184 GCA_045807605.1 Thermoanaerobaculia bacterium
GAAAATTCACGCGTTGCGGCGCAGGCGCTCGCCGGATTCCTGCGGCCACTTGAGATGGCGGCGCAGCTCCTCGGCCGTGGGGCTCTCGACCTGGTCGAGGAACGGCTCGAGGGGACCGGAGTAGAGGACCTCGCCGCCGTGGACGCCGCCGCCGGGACCCATGTCCACGATCCAGTCGGCGCGCGCGATGAGGTCCGGGCTGTGCTCGACCACGATCACCCCGTCGCCGCGCTGCACCAGCTTGCGCAGCGTGTGGTAGAGCAGGTCGATGTCGGACAGGTGGAGCCCGGTCGTGGGCTCGTCGAACAGGAACAGGCGCTTGCCTTCCGAACCAGGACGATCCAGGAAGCTCGCGAGCTTGAGCCGCTGCGCCTCGCCGCCCGACAGGGTCGAGGTCGCCTGCCCCAGGCGCAGGTAGCCGAGGCCGACCTCGTTGAGCATGCGCAGGCGGCGGCAGAGCCGCTTCTGGTCGGCGAAGAAGTCGAGGGCCGCCTCGACCGTCAGCTCCAGCGCCTCGGAGATGTTGCGGCCGCGGTAGCGCACGGCCAGCACCTCGGGCCGGAAGCGGTGCCCCTGGCAGGTCTCGCAGGGCACGGTCACCGGCGCCATGAACTGCATGTCCACCTCGGTCACGCCGGTCCCCTCGCAGGCGGGGCAGCGCCCGCGCTCCACGTTGAACGAGAAGTGGGCCGGGGTGATCCCCCGCACCCGCGCGTCCGAGGTGCCGGCGAAGAGCTTGCGGATCTCGTCATAGGCCTTGATGTAGGTGATCGGGTTCGAGCGCGTGGAGCGGCCGAGCGGGCGCTGGTCCACCAGGGTCACGTCCTCCAGCGCTTCGAGGCCGAGCAGCGAGTCGCACTCTCCCGGGTCCACGTCGACCACCCCGCGCGCCCGCTGGTAGGTGCCGTAGAGCACGTTCTCGATCAGGGTCGACTTGCCGGAGCCCGAGACGCCGGTGACCGCGACCATGGCGCCCAGCGGCAGGTCGACGTCCACGTTCTTGAGGTTGTGCGCCCGGGCGCCGCGGATCGATACCCGCGGCAGGTTGGAGATCTCCTGGGCGAGCGTCTCCCAGCCCTGCTCGCGGCGGAAGCGGGCCACATGCCGCCGCGCCGGGGTCGAGGGCCGCTCCCGCAGGTAGCGGCCGGTGAGCGATGCCTCACAGGCGAGGATCACGGAGAGCGGCCCCTCGGCCACGACCTGGCCGCCGTGCTCGCCGGCCGCGGGGCCGAGGTCGATGATGTGGTCCGCCCCCTTGATGAGCGTGCGGTCGTGCTCCACGACCAGGACGGTGTTGCCGCGCCGGGCGAGGTCGCGCAGCAGCTCGAGCAGCCGCTCGCTGTCCTGCGGGTGGAGGCCGATGGTCGGCTCGTCGAGCACGTAGAGGGTGCTGGTGAGACCGGAGCCGAGCGCGGCGGCGAGGTGGATGCGCTGGGTTTCTCCTCCGGAGAGCGTGCGCGCCTGCCGGTCGAGCGTCAGGTAGTCGAGCCCCACCCGGTGGAGGACCTCGATGCGCTCGGCGATCTCGTCGAGCAGGTGGCCGGCCACCTCGCGCTGGCGCGGCGTCCAGCGCCGCTCGCGCAGCCAGGAGCGCAGCCGCTCGATGCTCATGGCCATCAGATCCGGCAGGTTCTTCCCCTCCAGGCGCACGGCCACGGCTTCGGGCCGCAGGCGGGCGCCGCCGCAGTCCGGGCAGGGGTTGTAGGAGCGGTAGCGGGCGAGCAGCACGCGCACGTGCACCTTGTAGGTGCGCGCCTCCAGCCACTCGAAGAACTCCTCCAGGTTGGTCTGCTTCCCCGCGCCCGACCAGACCCACTCGCGGTCCTCCTCGGACAGGTCGCTCCAGGGGCGGTCGAGCGCAATGCCGCGCTTCTTCGCAGCCTTGAGCAGCTCGTCGTAGAGCTCCTCGTAGGCCGGCGTGTTCCAGGGCGCGATCGGGCGCTCGGACAGGCTCCGCTTCGGGTCGGGGATCACGCGCGCCCGGTCGATGCCGATCACCCGGCCGAAGCCCTGGCAGGTCGGGCAGGCGCCGAGCGGGGAGTTGAAGGAGAACAGGGCCGGAGTCGGCCGCCGCACCACCTCGCCGCAGACCGCGCAGGAGAGCTCCCGGCTGTACAGGCGCACCGTGCTCCCCCGCGCCTCCACCTTGCCCCCTCCCCCGTTGGCCATCCGGAACCCGGCCTCGACCGTGTCGAGGATGCGGGCCGTCGCATCCTGCCGGGCCGGGAAGCGGCCGAGGACCAGGGGCAGCGGGTCGAGCTTCGCAGGCCAGCGCTCGCCCGGCTCCATGCGCACCACCTCTTCTCCTTGGAGCCGTCGCTGAAAGCCCTGGCGGATCAGCTCGCCCAGAGCGTCCTCCGCGCCCTTCTTCGGTCTCGGGATGCGCACCAGGAGCGTGAACGGATCGCCCGCAGCCCCCTCGACGAGCTCGCGCGCCGCCTCTTCGGGGGTGTAGGAGCGCACCGGGCCGTGGCCGTTCGGGCATCCGACCTCGCCCAGGTGGGTGAAGAGGAGGCGCAGGACGTCCATGGCCTCGGTGATCGTGCCCACGGTCGAGCGCGCGTTGCGCACCGCATTCTTGGCTTCCAGGGCCACGGCCGGGAGGATGTTGTCGATGGCGTCCACCGGCGGCCGTTCCATCTGGTCGAGGAACTGCCGGGCATAGGTGGACATCGACTCGACGAACCGGCGCTGCCCCTCGGCGAAGATGGTGTCGAAGGCGAGCGACGACTTGCCGGCACCCGAAGGGCCGGTGACCACCGTGACCGCGCGGTGCGGCACATGGCAGTCGATCCCCTTGAGGTTGTGCGTGCGCGCCCGCTGCACGAAGATGGAAGGCGTCTTGAACATCTATGGTACGGATACGGTTCCGTGCCAGGCCGGGACGGGCTGGCCGGAGCCAGCCATCATAGCGCGAAAGGGGTTTACCGCGGCGGCCGGTTGGGGTCTTCTTCCCGCTTCTCGTCCTTGCCGCCGCCGAAGACCTTCTTGAGCCAGCGGCGGAGGGGGTGGCGTTTCCTCTCGGCGCCATCGGCGCCGGTCTGGCGGGTCACCACGCCGGCGGCCTCCTCGGCCGCGTCGTCGATGGCCTCCGACATCTCCTCCCCGCTCTCGACGGCGGCTTCCGCCACCTCCATGTCCCAGTAGCTGCCATGGCGGTTGCAGATTTCGGTGGGCGCCTCGCCCTCGCGGAAGACCTCGGTCATGGGCGTGGGGCAGTACTCGGTCGCGAGCAGGCCGGTGGTCGGATCGATCAGCGCCGTGGTCAGGCCCGGCGGCTGAGAGAAGGTGGCGAAGCCGCTCCTCGGCGCCACCTTGGCGACGAAGCGGACCCAGATCGGCAGCGCGGCGCGGGCTCCCGAGAGGCGGGTGGTGGAGTTGTCGTCGTAGCCCACCCAGACCACGGTCGCCCGCTCGGGCGAGTAGCCGCCGAACCAGCTGTCCCGGCGCTTGTTCGTGGTGCCGGTCTTGCCGGCCAGGTCGCCGCGCAGGCCCGACGCGGCGCCGCGGGCCGTGCCGCGCACGAACACCCCCTGGAGGAGCGAGGTCACGATGTAGGCCGACTGCGGCGAGAGCACCCGCTCGGGCTCGCCCAGGGGCGCTCCCTCGACCGGCTTGCCGTAGCGGTCGAGCACCGCGGCGAGCCCGTGCACGGGCGGCCTGACGCCGCCCGCCGCGAGCGTCGCATAGACCGTGGCCAGCTCCACCGGCGTGACCCCGGCCGCGCCCAGGGCCACGGAGGGGAACGGCTCCATCGCCGAGGAGATGCCCATGGCGTGCGCGAGCGCGATGATGGGCGGCATGCCCACCTGCATGGCGAGCCGCGTGGTCGCGGGGTTGTAGCTCTTCTCGAGCGCGCTGCGCACCGTGACCCAGCCGTGGAAGCTGCCGTCGTCGTTCTTCGGGCTCCAGTTCATGGTGGCCAGGCGCACGGTGAGCGGCTCGTCCTCCAGGAAGGAGGCGGGAGTGACCTTGCGCGCCTCGAACGCCGCGGCATAGACGATCGGCTTGAACGCGCTGCCCGCCTGGCGCAGCGCATGGCCGGCGCGGTCGAACTGGCTGGCGCCGTAGCTGCGCCCGCCGATGTAGGCGAGGATGCCGCCGGTCTCGGGATCGATCGACACCAGGGCGGACTGCAGCGGCCCGGTGCCCTTGTGCCCCTTCTGATACCCCTTCTCCACGACCTCGAGCCCCTCCTCGACCGCCTCCTGGGCCGCCTGCTGGTTGCGCCAGTCGAGGGTCGAGAAAAAGGCATAACCGCCGTCCGCGAGGTTCTCGACGCCGAAGCGGCGCTGCGCCTCCTGGGCCACGGCATCGGCGAAGTAGGGCGCGCGGCGCCGGACCACGGGCTCCGGGGCCACGTTCAGGGGCGAGGCGAGGGCGTGCTCCACGCGCTCCGGCTCGGCGAGCCGGAGCTTCAGCATGCGTTGCAACACCCAGTCGCGGCGCTCCTTCGCCTTCTCCGGATGGGCCAGCGGCGAGTAGGACGCCGGGGCGCGGATCGCGCCCGCCAGGGTGGCGGCCTCGGCCAGGTCGAGCTGGTTCGTATCCTTGCCGAAGTAGGCGCGGGACGCGGCGCCCATGCCCATGAGCGACACCCCGCCGCTGCCGCCGAGGTAGATCTCGTTGAGGTAGGCCTCCAGGATCTCGTCCTTGCCGTAGCGCATCTCCAGGAGCACGGCGAGGATCAGCTCCTGCCCCTTGCGGCCCCAGGTGCGCTCGTGGGTCAGGTAGAGGTTCTTGACGAGCTGCTGGGTGAGCGTGCTGCCGCCCTGGCGGATCTCCCCGCCGCGGAAGTTGACCCAGAACGCCCGCGCGATTCCGGTGAGGGAGATGCCGGAGTGGTCGAAGAAATTATCGTCCTCGGCCGCGACCACGGCGTTGATCAGGTCCTGTGACACCTGGTCCAGCCGGACCGGCCGCCGCTCGTGCTGCTCGGGCCCGTAGTAGGAGGCGAGAAGCGGTGGCTCGAGGACCACCGACTCGACCTTGGCGCCCTCCTGGCGCAGGGCGGCGATGCGGTTGCCGCGCCAGGTGATCTCGACCTGCCCGCCCCCTTCGCTGCCGTCGGGCCGCGGGAACCGCCGCAGGTGGACGGCGAGGCCGCGGCCGACCTTGCGGTAGCGGCCGGCGGGGAGGGGCTGGGTGTCGGTGTCCTCGCGGTATCCCTCGGCGCGCAGGTCC
>JBJMGZ010000789.1:0-3434 GCA_045807605.1 Thermoanaerobaculia bacterium
CAGCGACAGCCAGGGCGTGCCTCCGGCGTCCGTGATCCCCTTGGCCGCGGCAGCCGTGTCGCTGCCGTCGAGAGGGACCTCCCAGGCCACGAAGAAGGGGCTGCCCTTCTCCAGCTTCGCCTGCGCGAGCAGGGACGCGAAGTCCGCCGGGTTGTTGGGGACGGCCGGACCGGCCGGAGCCGGCGCCGGGTTGAGGGGATCGGCCTCCGCCACGGGCACCGACTGCACCGGCTCGAAACGCACGCCGGCACAGGGGAAGCAGGGGAGGACCTCGGCCTCTATGGACAAGGGGAGAAGGAAGAGCAACAGGGGGAGAAGCTTCGCGGTACGCATAGCCGCGGAAGTCTAGCAGGGATGCAAGGATGGCCTCGGGGGAGGACGGGAGGGGAGAGCGGGCGTCCTGAGGAGAGGTCAGCGAGGGCTCGCCGCCCCTCCAGGGAAGGCGCGCGAGCTCGACCTGGCGCTGGATTTCGGTGTCCGAGGCGCGGAGCGGCTCATCCGGACGGAAACGGCCGCCGCGAAACCTGCGGGCGGCGCCGCAAACCCGGGCAGGACGCGGCACGCCACTCGGGGCGGGCCCTCTGACCCGGATGACTTGCGGCGCGGAACCTTCATTTGGCGGCACCCATGCAGATCAACGCCGCGTCCTGGATCTGTTTCGCGGCATCGAGCCGAAATTAGGCGGCGTGGAGGGGAATCAGCGCCGCGAAATGTGTTCAACTGGCGGCGTCGGAGGGGTATGTCGCGGCTTGGAGCGGGATGGGTGCCGGGAAAAGACGGCAAGGGGCCGCGAATTGCCAGTAGGGAGCCATCCCTTGCCAGGTTTTCGCGGCCCCCTTCGCTTGAGTCGCGGCGTCGGCGCTTGCGGGCCAGGCTCAGAAGGCTTGGGGCTGGAAGTCGTCGGGGACCTGGAGCTCGAAATGCCCGTCGTGCACACGGGCCATGTAGATCCCCGCCTGGAGGACTCGCCGCCGGACTTCCTCGGGAGCGTCGACGGCGGCGAGGACTCCGTAGAGCTTCTTGCCCTCGTAGCCGGGGAAGAAGTCGTGGAAGTCGCGGAGGATGCTGCGCATCTGGTCGAGCGCGTCCTCGCGCAGGTGGCTCTTGACCTCGACGACGAAGACGTCGTCCCGGTTCTTCGAGTGGGCGAGGACGTCGATCTCCATGGAGCGGCCGTTGTTGCGGGCCCTGGCTCCGGGGAGGATCACGTCCATGCCGAATCGCCGGCCCAGGATCTTCGTCATGGAAGGGAGAGCCAGACCCTCGGTGAAGCTGCCGAACTTCTCGCCCAGGCCGCCGATCTGTCTCCCGAGCTCCCTGAGCCGGCGGTCGGCCTCCCGTTGGCTCTCCCGCATCAGGCGCTCGGTCTCCCGCTGTGAGACGGCGAGCGACGCCACCAGGTCCTTCAGCTCTTGATCGGTCATCGGGTTTTCGTTCTTCCCAGGAACGCTTTCTCGCGCGGGAGACATCCTGTCACGGAACCCGAACTGGGTGTCAGGGGAATGCAGGGCGCCTCACTCGAGGCTGTCGATCGCTGCCCAGAGCTCGTCGAGGTCGAGCGTCAGCCCCTCACAGCCGGGAATCTTCCGCAGCACGCCGGTGCCGGCCCCCAGAACGTGCAGGTAGCGGCCCTGGGCATCGAGCTCCAGCACTTCCAGGCTGCGGAGCTGCGGGTCGAGGAGCCAGTACCAGGCCACCCCGAAGGCCGCGTAGTCCGCCATCTTCTCCACCCGGTCGCGCCGGCCATCGCGCGGCGTCGGCGAGACGATCTCGATGGCGATGTCGGGCGGGACGCGGATCAATCCGCGGGCCGGCGGCCGGCGGCCGCCGGGCAGGTAGACCGTGAGATCGGGTTTCCGGCCGCGCCCGGAGCCGACCGCGAACTTGGCCTCGGAGCCGGCCACCAGGCCGCCCTGCGGCAGGATCCAATTGCCGAGGAGCCGTCCCAGAAGCATGACCAGGTGCTCGTGAAGATAATCAGGCACCTCCTCCTCCTCAAGGCGGCCGTTCACGAGCTCGCCGGCCTCGTCCTCCGGCAAGGCAAACCATTCGTCGAGCGAAAGCTCAGACGCCGCGGGCAGCTCGACTGACGTCCTCCGGCTCATACGACGAGATTTTACCACTGTGCAGGGGCACGCCTCGTGGGTGCCCTGGGAGGGCGGCCACAAGGGCCGCCCCTACTCCGTCAAAGCATCCCTGACGATCTGCGCCGGGATCGGCATGCCGATCTTCTCCCGGATCTTGATCTCGATCTCCTCGGCGAGGTCGGGGTTGTCCTTGAGGAACTGCTTGGCGTTCTCGCGGCCCTGGCCGAGACGGAGGTCGCCGTAGGAGTACCAGGCGCCGCTCTTGATCACCAGCTTGTGCTCCGCGCCGAGGTCCACCAGCTCGCCGGTGCGCGAGATGCCCTCGCCGTAGTCGATGTCGAACTCGGCCTGGCGGAACGGCGCCGCGCACTTGTTCTTCACCACCTTGACCTTGGCGCGCGCGCCGGTCACCTCCTCGCCGTCCTTGAGCGAGGCGATGCGCCGGATGTCGATGCGCACCGAGGCGTAGAACTTGAGCGCCCGGCCGCCGGTCGTGGTCTCGGGATTGCCGAACATCACGCCGATCTTCTCGCGGATCTGGTTGATGAAGATCAGGCAGGTCTTCGACTTGGCCACGATCGCCGTCAGCTTGCGCAGAGCCTGGGACATCAGCCGCGCCTGCAGGCCGACGTGCGAGTCGCCCATCTCGCCCTCGAGCTCGGCCTTGGGCACCAGGGCGGCGACCGAGTCGACCACCACCACGTCAACGGCGTTGCTGCGCACCAGCATCTCGGCGATCTCCAGGGCCTGCTCGCCGCTGTCCGGCTGCGAGACCAGGAGGTTGTCGATGTCCACGCCGAGCTTGCGGGCGTACTCGGCGTCCAGGGCGTGCTCGGCGTCGATGAAGGCGGCGATGCCGCCGCGCTTCTGCGCCTGGCCGACCACGGAGAGCGCCAGGGTCGTCTTGCCGGAGGACTCGGGGCCGTAGACCTCCACCACGCGCCCGCGGGGGAAGCCGCCGATGCCGATGGCGGCATCCACCGAGATCGAACCGGTGGGGATCGCCTCCATCGCCAGCGCCTCGCGCTGGCCCAGGCGCATGATGGACCCCTTGCCGAACTGCCGCTCGATTTGCGACAGCGCGCCCTCGATCGCCTTCATCCGGTCCAATTTCGGTTCAGCCATGTTCGTATTCGCTCCTTGTGCCCGGGAGACGTGCCGGGCCATGATGTTTCGCGGGGGTCGGGTACGGATGTCTCCGTACCCCCCATGTTAGAAGACGGAAATGCGGCGGTCAATCTCGGAGTTGAAGAACCCCGGAGACGTCTCGCGCTCCGGGGAGGGTGGGATAGACTGCGACTTTCAGGGTGGGCCCGCCGTAAACGCAACAGCCTCCACATCCGTATA
>JBJMGZ010000790.1:0-3170 GCA_045807605.1 Thermoanaerobaculia bacterium
TGTGTCTTGCGGAAGGAATCCTCGCCCTCGGCTTCGGAGCCGCGAGGCTTCGGCACGAACCCTCCGCGACGGAGAAGCTCGACCTCGTTCCGGGTCAAGGGGCCGGAGCCTGGAACGTCGTCAAGAGTCCGCGGACGAGGGACGGGCTTGCCCATGGGAGCTCAAGTATAGCCCATGTACAAAAAAAGAAGCGGCCCAATGGAAGGCCGCGGAGGGAGGTGGAGGTGCGGGAGCTGCCGGCGGAATCGCCGGGTCGCACCTGGGGCTGTCAACCCGTACGCTCCGGCGGGACCGGCCGTCGGCCCCCCACGGTGTCGAGAATAAAACCAGGACGTTACGGGCAGAATTAAGAACGGCTGCGGACTTCGATCGAGCGCGACATCTCTTCCACCACCTCGTCGATCGTCAGGTCCGAGGTGTCCACGAAGGTGTAGCTGTCGTCGCGGGTCAGGGGGGAGTCCTCGCGGGTGCGGTCGCGGTGGTCGCGGCGGTTGATCTCGTCCACGACCTGTTCGTAGGTGAGGGCGCGGCCCGCGGCCTGGAGCTCCTCGAAGCGGCGCCGGCCGCGCACGTCGGCCCGGGCATCGAGAAAGAACTTGTGCGGCGTTTCGGGGAAGACCCGGGTTCCGATGTCCCGCCCTTCCAGCACGCCGCCCCAGTGGCGGGCCGCCTCCTGCTGGAGCGCCACCAGGCGGCGGCGCACGCCGGGATGGGTCGAGATCGCCGACGCCGCCTCCCCCACCTCGGGCGCGCGGATGAACGGCTCGACCGGCTCGCCTTCGAGGAGCACCTCGAAGCTGCCGTCGTCCCGGCGCTCCAGGCCGACGTCCGTGCCGAGGGCGAGCGCTTCCACGGCAGCCCGGTCCGTGGGGTCCAGGTCGCAGCGCAGGACGTGCAGGGCGATCGCGCGGTACATGGCGCCGGTGTCGAGGAACGGGACGCCGAGGCGTTTCGCGAGACGCCGGGCCGCGGTGCTCTTGCCGACGCCCGAGGGGCCGTCGATGGCGACGATCAGCGGCCCGCTCATCGGAAGGGCTTCTTGGGCGGCTTCTTGGGCGCTTGGCGCTTCGCGGCGGCTTTCTTCTGGGCGGCGGCTTTCCGGGCCGCCGGCTTCTTCGCGGCGGGCTTTTTGGCGACCTTTCTGGATGTAGGGGAGGGGTTTACCCCCTCCCGGGCGGGGGCAAGCCCCGCCCCTACATTTTTCGCGGAGGTTTTTTTCGCGGCCGGTTTCCTGGCCTTGGGCTTGGGCTTTGCCTTTTCGCGCGAGCTGCGCAGCAGCAGCTCGACCTCGCGGGCTTTGAGCTCGCGCACGGAGCCGAGCGGCAGGTCGGAGTCGCGCAGCGGGCCGATGGCCACGCGGCGCAGCTTCTGCACCGGATGGTTGATGCGCAGGAACATCTCGCGGATCTGGCGCGTGCGCCCCTCGGTGAGCTGGACGACCCACCAGGAGTTCTCGCCCCCCTCGTCGTCGTCCCTCCTGCGCCGGTGCGCCACGGGCGAGTGCCGGGGGGTGATCTTCGCGGGCGCGGTGCGCTTGCCTTCGAGCAGGATGCCGGCGCGCAGGCGGTCGAGCTCGGCTTCGCTCGGCCGGCCCTTCACCTTGACCTCGTAGGTCTTGACGCTGCCGTAGCGCGGGTGCGCGACGCGCTGCGCGAACTCGCCGTCGTCGGTGAGGAGGATCAAGCCCTCGGTGTTGTAGTCGAGGCGCCCCACCGGCACCAGCGCCTTGTGGAAGACGGGCGGGATGAAGTCCATGACCGTCTGCCGCCCCTCGGGGTCGGAGATCGTGGACATGACGCCCCGGGGCTTGTTGAGCAGGAGGTAGTGGTGCTCCCCCTTGTGCGGCTGGATGCGCCGGCCCTCGACCTTGATGGAGTCGCGCTCGGGATCGGCTTTCTGGCCCAGCTGCGCCAGCTGGCCGTTGACGGTCACCAATCCCTGCTCGATCATCTCCTCGACCTTGCGCCGGGAGGCGACGCCCGCCCGCGCCAGGATCTTCTGCAGCCGCTCTTCCATCACTCCGTCTCCCCGGTATCGCCGATGTCCGAGGTCGCCGTCGCTTCTTCCAGGTCGGCGACCTCGCGCAGGAAGGTCTCCTCGCGGTCCTCGGGGGCCACGGCCGCGAGCTCCGATTCGCCGCCGATCGCGTTCACGGCGTCGAGCGTCGCCTGGCTCAGCTCCGGCGAGGCATCGGCGATCCCGGCGGCGCCGAAGGTCTCCTCGAACTCCTCGAGCGGCGGCAGGTCCTTCAGGCTGTTGAGCCCGAAGTGGACGAGGAACTCCTTCGTCGTGCCGTAGAGGAACGGCTTGCCGACCACCTCCTTGCGGCCGGTGATGCGGATCAGCCGGCGCTCGAGCAGGGTCTTGAGCACGCCCGCCGGGTGGACGCCGCGCAGCTCCTGGATCTCCGGGCCGGTGACCGGCTGCCGGTAGGCGATGATCGCCAGCGTTTCCAGGGCCGCCATGGAGAGCTTGGTGCCGCCGGAGACCTCGAAGAACCGGCGTAGCCAGCCTCCCAGCTCCGGCCGGGTGGCCAGGCGCACGCCGCCACCCACGTCCTCCACCAGGATGCCCCGGCCGTCGTCGGCGTAGCGGGCCAGCACCGCCTCCAGCGCTTGGGCGGCCTGCTCGCGCTCCTCTTCGTCGAACAGCTCCAGCAGCTTCGCCCGCGGTACCGGCTCGGACGAGACGAAGAGAATCGCCTCGAGAGCCGCCTCCATTTCACTTCGCTCCGTCATCCGCCGATCTCCTCGCGCTCGTGGTCGCCCAGCTCACGCGTCGTGCGGTAGAGCAGGACGTCGCCGCTCTCCGTCTGATGGATGCGGATCAGGTTGAGCCGCGCCAGCTCCAGAATGGCCAGGAACGCCGCGATGGCCTCCGCCCTGCAGGAGAGCTCCTTCAGGTCGGCGATCAGGTCGAACGGCCGGCCGGCGTCGAGCCGCCCGAGCAGGCGGTCGAACTGCCCGCGCACCGAGTAGGCTTCGCCGGTGAGCTGGAGCGGTGGCGGGTGCTCCCGCTCGTAGCGCACCAGCGCCTGCCGGAGCGCGCCCAGGAGGTCGAACAGCGACACCTCGCCGAGATCGATCTCCTCCTCCTCGGCGGGATCGAGCTTGGGCAGCGGCTGCGGCTTGCGCGTCCAGATCCCCATCCGCAGGCGGTCCAGCTCGGCG
>JBJMGZ010000791.1:0-8014 GCA_045807605.1 Thermoanaerobaculia bacterium
CCACAGGTCGGCCAGTGCCGAGAGATCCGCAGCCTCGCCAGGAAGATCACCCGCGCCGCGGTCGATATCCAGGCAACCTTCGAGCACCCGCTGGGCTTCATTGAGACGGTCGAGCCGCAGCAGGGGGCCGTATCGATTGAAGCGGGTTCTGGCCAGCGCGTGCTCCCCTGCGCCCAACGCTCGCTTGATCTCTTCGATCTCGGTGAGGATGTCGAGGCACGCCTCCCATTGCTCAAGCGCCAGATTAGCTTGCGTGGCGATATCCAACCCCGATATCAGTGCCCGCGCCAGAGAGACCGGATCGGGAGCTTCCGGAGCCGGCTCGCCCGAGCGATGCCGATGCCACCAATCCCGGACCTCCTGGAGACGGCTTTCGATCTCCGGCAGTCGTTCCGCCCCACCCTGCATCACGTCGACGCGGAGCGCCTCGAGCTCGCTTCCAAGGATAGACACCCGCGGCGAGCCCGCTTTCGCGTGGGCTTCCGCGCTTCGCAGATAGGTAGATTTCGCATCGTCCAGACGGCCGACGTCTCCCAAAGCATTCGCCCAGTTCTGGCAGATCACTCCCACGTGGCTCCAGCGCCCTGCCTCGCGAACCTTTTCCTTCAGGGCCGCACGGGTGACGCCGTGGCAGAGGACATCCACAGACACCTGGCGCTTCGGCATCACCTCGTCGTAGAAGAGGCCGAGGAGCTGCTCGCGTTCGAGCCGCATGGCGAGCGGGCGCGAGCCTGGCGCCTCGGCATAGACCAGGAGCACCCGCAGATGTTCCTCAGGACCCGGAAGCGGGGGAGCATAGGTCGAGGACGCGCCCGGTGTCTCCATCCGCACCACGAGGTTGCGCTCGAAGAGCGGCTCCAGGACAGGCGCGGGCCGTGCGATCTCCCAGGGAACCCGGGCGAACGCCGCCGCGATGCGGTCCTCAGGGGCGATCCGGACCAGGAGCGACCGCTGATAGACCCCCGGGTACAGCGCCGCCAGGATTTCGGAGCCGAGGACGTTCTGGCCCAGGAAGACGCCGATCTTTTCGAAGAGGTCCTCGGCTGTGGCGGGCCGGTCGGTGAAGCGCACGCTGTCGGCGTAGGTGTCCACATACGAGCGTGTGTCGAACAGTCCCTGCCACAACGCCGCGCTGTGCTCGGAGAGACGCACCTGGTTGGCGCCGAGCTGCCGGTCGTGCTCGTCCGTCAGGCGGAGGCGGATGACGTCCGAATCCGGGTCGGTGCGCACGTCGAGCACGAAAGTCGGGGAGGCCATGGATGGTTAATTGTAAGCTCCCCGCAATAAGGGCCGGGCCTGCGGCCCAATGTCTTGAGGATGCCGGCGAGACGCCAGCGCTCCCAGGGGGCCCGCGCCCGGCCCGGTGGTTCGCTCCGACCCCATGCGACGCGCAGCCTCACTCCCGAGCCCGATCCTCCCCCATGGGTTCTGGAGTAAAGGCAGCACTCGTCGCAGCAACTTCTTCAAAGGCTATGCTATAATGGCTTCATTCCCTTCCTTGGACGATCTCATGCCGAGGTCCTTTGGGGATCCGGACCGAAAGGAATCCCCATGAACCTGAAGCGAACCCTGATCCTCCTGTGCCTTGCCATGCTCGCCATGACCGCCGGCAACCTCTTCGCGGAGGAGACAGCCCCGGCGGCGGAGGCGAAGAAGGGCAACATCAGCATGGACGAGGCCCGCGCGATCGCTCTCGAGAAGGTGCCGGGCGGAACGGTGGACTCCGAGGAGCTCGGCCGGGCGGCCGGCAAGCTGACCTACTTCTTCGACGTCCGGACCGAGCCCAAGAAGGGCGTGGACGTGGTGGCGGTCCTCGCGAGCGACGGCACGGTCCTCGAAGTGAAGCACAAGACCGAGTGGGCCGTGCGGCGCGACGCGCAGACGAAGCGCCGGAATTCCGCCAAGAACGGCGGCTAGCCCTCCAGGGCGGTGGGGAGCCCGGCGAGCAGGTCCAGGACCTCCCGCGCGGATTGGAAGCGGTCCTCGGGCTCCTTGGCGAGGAGCCCGTCGAGGAAATCGGCCCAGGCCGCGGGGGTTTCCGGCCGGAAGTCGCGGATGTCCGGGTGCGGCTCGCGGAGCTGCTTGAGCGCCAGCACCGTGGGCTCGGAGTGGTCGAACGGCTCGCGGCCGGCGATCAGGGTGTAGGCCAGGATGCCGAGGGAGTAGAGATCGGAACGGCCGTCCAGCTCCTTGCCCTGGAGCTGGTCGGGCGACATGTACATGGGCGAGCCCATCACGAAGCCCGCCTGGGTCAGCCGCGCGTCCCCGGTGCCCATGCAGGCGATGCCGAAGTCGAGGATCTTGACCCGGGTGGCGGTCGTCATGACGTTGGCCGGCTTCAGGTCGCGGTGCACGACGCCGAGCGAGTGCGCCTCGTGGAGGCCGGCGGCGACCTCGGCGAGGATGGCGCGGACGCGCTCGAACGGCAGCGGCGACTCCTCCGTGATCACCCGCTCGAGGGTGCGCCCCTCCAGGTACTCCATGGTGACGAAGACGCCGCCGGGGAAGCGGCCCAGGTCGTAGACCCGCACCACGTTGGGATGGCTGATGCGGCGGCAGATCTGGACCTCGCGGAAGAGGCGCGCCTCGTCGCCGCTGGCGCCGTCGGCGGGCCGCAGCACCGTCTTGATCGCCACGGTCTCGTCGAGATCGCGGTCGTGCGCCTTGTAGACCCGCCCCATGCCGCCGCGGCCGATCAGCTCGATCACGTCGTAGCGGTCCGCGAGCCGCGAGCCCTCGGCGAGCCAATCGCCCGGCGCACCGGCCGGAATGGACGGGCCGGAGAGGTCCGCCATCAGGGTGGCGTTGGGGGTATTGGAGGCCATGGGCTGCGAGCCGCCGCGCAGCCAGGCGAGGCGCTGCCGGCTCTCGCCATGGCCGGGGGAGAGGGCGAGCGCCCGCTCGTAGCACTCCTGCGCGGCCGCGGCGTCCCCCCTCTGCTCCAGGGCGCGCCCCTCCCAGTGATGGCGCTCGGCCGCGAGCGCCCGGTCGCCCCCGATGTCGCCGGCATCGGGCGGGATCTGGCGCAGCCGGGCGAGCGCGTCGTCGTGGAAGCCCTCCTCCAGGAGCAGCGGCGCGAGCAGCACCGCGGCCCGGGCGAAGTCCGGCTCGCCCGCGCCGATCTGCATCAGGACCGCGGCGGCGCGCGCCTTCTCGCCGGCCGCGAGGTGGCGCGAGGCCGTCTCCAGCGTCTTGCCGGGCTTCGCCTTCCTGGCGGAAAGGACCGGCTTCGGGGTGCGGTCGCTCGCCCGCGCCGCCTTCTCGGCAACCGCCGCGGCGCGCTCGGTCAGGCCGGCGGCAGCGAAGCAGCGCGCGGCGTCGCGCAGCCGTCCGGCCTGCTCGTAGGCCTCGGCGGCGCGCCGCGGCTCGCGGGCGGCCTCCCAGCGGTAGGCGGCGCTGCCCCAGTCGTTGCCTGCCTCGTAGGCCTCGGCCGCTTCGCGGGGGAGGCCGATCTGGGCGAAGAGATGACCGGCCTCGATCGGCCGGCCGGAGCGCAGGTAGATGCGCGCCAGCAGGCGGTCGCGGTCCGAGTGCTTCGCGGCCGCCCGCGTCGCCTTCTCGGTCTCGCCGAGATCGAGGTAGCAGTAGACCGCCTGCTCGACCTGGCCGGAGCGCTCCAGCAGCTCGGCGGCGCGCAGGCTCGGCGGGATCGAGGCGAGGAGCGCCATGGCCGCGCTCTCGCGGCCGAGCTGGCGCAGCAGCTCGGCGCGCAGCAGGATCGTCTCCTCCTGGCGGGCGGGGGAGGGTGTCCCGCCGGGCGTGGTCTTCGAGCCCTCTTCCAACAGTTGCAGCGCCTCCCGCGGCTTGCCCGCGCTGCGGAAGCAGCGCGCGGCTTCCAGGCGGTCGCCGGCGCGCTCGTAGAGCTTCGCCGCGCGGATCGGGTCGCGCGCGGCCAGGGCGCACTCGGCGGCCCGGTGCAGCTCCCAGGCCACCTCGAACAGCGGGATCGCCAGCTCGTGCCGCTTCTGCGACGCCAGCAGCTCCGCCGCCCGCATGGCATCGGCGTCCGCGTAGCCCTCCGGGACCTTTCCCAGGCCGGCCATCAGGGAGCACCGCACCAGCTCCGGCTCGCTCTTGAGCTTGCCGGCGAGCTCCGCCGCCCGCCGCCAGTCGCCGGCCTTGCCGAACGCCTCGATGGCGCGCGGGAAATCGCCCTGGCGGGCATACTCCTCGCCAAGCTCCTGGGGATTGCGGGTGAACCGGGACCTGAGCATCACGACCTGCCTATTGTCGACCAGCGACATTACAATGAATATAACGGCTTCGAATCGCCGATCGGGCCGGCGGGGACAAGGCTTTCCTGGGCTCCTTGGGATTCAAGTGGGACGACGGCTCCGAAAATTGCAGACCGCCGCGAGCCCCTGCCGGCCGACCGGGTAGGCATCTTGCACACTGTCAGGGGGAACCGCCGCCCGTCCGGCTGGAAGCATGAGCCCCCAGAGACCCGACACCCCCGCGTCCCCTCCCGCAGCCTCTTCGCCGCGGGCCGGCCCGCACGCCTGGCTCAAGGGCGGGACCGGCGCGCTCATCGGCTCGATCGACTGGTCTCGCCATCCCATGGGCCCCATCGAGGGCTGGCCGCAGAGCCTGCGCACCGCGCTCAGCATCTGCCTCGGCTCGGGCTTCCCCATGGCTCTCTGGTGGGGTCCCGAGGTCTGGCAGCTCTACAACGACGGCTACATCCCGGTGCTCGGCGGCAAGCACCCCCAGGCCATGGGGCAGCAGGGCAACGTCTGCTGGGCCGAGATCTGGGACGTGGTCGGTCCCATCTACGAGCGCGTGATGACGACCGGGGAGTCGAGCTTCTTCAGCGACCTCCTCCTCGTCATGGAGCGCAACCGGTACACGGAGGAGACCTACTTCACCTTCTCCTACAGCCCGGTGCTCGACGAGCAGGGGGGAGTCGGGGGCAACCTGATCATCTGCACCGAGACCACGGAGCGGGTGATCGGCGAGCGCCGGCTGCGCACCCTGCGCGACCTGGGCGCCCGCGCCGCCCAAGGGAAGAACGCGGTCGAGGCATGCCGGATCGCGGCCGAGACCCTCACCGCCAACCCCTGGGACGTCCCCTTCGCCTGCGTCTATCTCCTCGACGGGGAGCACCGGCTGGAGCTGGCGGCGAGCGCCGGGGTGAAGGCCGGCTGCCCCGCGGCGCCGCAGTCTCCAAGGCTGACGGAGGCCGCGGAAACGGCGGCGGAGGGCTGGCCCTTCATCGAGGTGGTCCGGACCTCCCGGGTCTGCAGCGTGGACGACCTCGCCGGCCGCTTCTCCGAGGTGCCCGCGAGCCCCTGGCAGGACCCCACCCGCTCCGCCCTGGTGCTGCCGCTCGCCGCGCCGGGCCAGGAGCGGCCCACGGGCGTGCTGGTGGCGGGAGTGAACCCGCGGCGCGCCGTGGACGAGAGCTATCGCAGCTTCTACCAGCTCGCCGCCGCGCAGATCGCCGCGGCCATCGCCGATGCCCGGGCCTACGAGGAGGAGCGGCGCCGCGCCGAGGCCCTGGCCGAGCTCGACCGCGCCAAGACCGCTTTTTTCAGCAACGTCAGCCACGAGTTCCGCACCCCTCTCACGCTGCTCCTCGGCCCGCTCGAGGACGCCCTGGACGATTCAGGCGAGATGGGGGCTCCCCTGCCGCCCGTGCACCGGGAGCGGGTCGAGACCGCCCACCGCAACGCCCTGCGCCTGCTCAAGCTGGTCAACACGCTCCTCGACTTCGCGCGCCTGGAGGCGGGCCGCGCCCAGGCGGTGTTCGAGCCGGTGGAGCTGGGGACCTTCACCGCGGAGCTGGCGAGCGCCTTCCGCTCCGGCGTGGAGCGCGCCGGGCTGCGCCTCGCCGTGGACTGCCCGCCGCTGCCCGCCGGGGTCGAGGCCTGGATCGACCGCGACATGTGGGAGAAGGTCGTCCTCAACCTCCTGTCGAACGCCCTGAAGTTCACCCGGGAAGGGGAGATCGCGGTGCGCCTGCGGTCCATGGAGAAAAGGATCGAGCTCTCCGTGTCCGACACCGGGGTCGGGATCGCTGCCGAGGAGCTGCCGCACGTGTTCGAGCGCTTCCGCCGGGTGCGGCCGGCCTGGGCGCGCTCCCACGAGGGCACGGGCATCGGCCTGGCCCTGGTCGAGGAGCTGGTCCGGCTGCACGGCGGCGACATCCGCGCCGAGAGCGAGCCCGGACGGGGCACGGCCTTCACCGTGTCGATCCCGGCGGGATCGGACCACCTGCCCGCGGAGCGGCTCGGCTCGGTCCGCACCCTGGAGTCGACCGCGCTCGGAGCGGCCCCCTACGTCGAGGAGGCCCTGCGCTGGGTGCCGGCCCCAACGGCCGCCCCGTCCCTCCCGGACGAGCCGCAGGAGGCCGGCGCGCGCATCCTGGTCGCGGACGACAACGCCGACATGCGCGACTACCTGCGGCGGCTCCTGGCCGGGCGCTGGACCGTCGAAACCGTTGCCGACGGCGCCACGGCCCTGGCGTCGGCCCTGGCCTCGCCGCCGGACCTGGTGCTCGCGGACGTCATGATGCCGGGCCTCGACGGCTTCGAGCTGCTGCGCGCCCTGCGCGCCGACCTCCGCACCCGCACGCTGCCGGTGGTCCTGCTCTCGGCGCGGGCCGGGGAGGAGGCGCGGGTGGAGGGGATCGAGGCCGGGGCGGACGACTACCTGGTCAAGCCGTTCTCGGCGCGCGAGCTGCTGGCGCGGGTGGGCACCCACCTGGCCACGGCGCGGATGCGCGAGCAGGCGTCGGCCCGCGAGCGCGCCGCCCGCGAGGAGGCCGAGGCCGCGAGCCGCGCCAAGGACGAGTTCCTGGCCATGCTCAGCCACGAGCTGCGCAACCCGATCGGCGCCATCAGCAACGCCGCGCACGCGCTCGCCTCGCTGCCCGGGCCGACCCTGACCGGCCTGGGAGACCGCCTGGAGCGCCTGACCGGCATCGTCGCCCGCCAGAGCGCCCATCTCACCGGGCTCCTCGACGACCTGCTGGACGTGGCGCGGGTCACGGCCGGCAAGATCGACCTGCGCCGCCGCCCCCTGGACCTCGCCGCGCTCACCGAGGGCGTCCGCCGCACGCTGGAGGCGGACGGCAAGGAGGCAGGCCACCGGCTGGAGGTGAGGACCGAGCCCGTCTGGGTCGAGGGCGACCCCATCCGGCTCGAACAGGTGCTGACCAACCTCCTGGAGAACGCCCTCAAGTACACGCCTCCGGGCGGCACGATCCTGGTCCAGGTCGGCCCCGAGAGGGGACCCGATGGAGATACGGGCCCCGATGGAGATACGGCCGTGCTGCGCGTCCAGGACACGGGCGTGGGCATCTCGTCCGCGGTCCTGCCGAAGATCTTCGACCTGTTCGTCCAGGGGGAGCGGTCGCTCGACCGCACGGAAGGGGGCCTCGGCATCGGCCTCACCCTGGTGCGGCGGCTGGTGGAGCTGCACGGCGGCCGGGTGGAGGCGCACAGCCAGGGGCGCGGGCAGGGGAGCGAGCTCGTGGTGCGCCTGCCGCGGCTCGCGCCGCAACCGGAGGATGGGGAGACCCCGGCGCGGCCGGACCGGTCCGCGCTGCGCGTGCTGCTCATCGAGGACAACCCCGATGCGCGCGAAGCGCTGCAGATGCTCCTGGAGCTCGAAGGCCACGAGGTCGAGACCGCGGCGGACGGTAGCACGGGCGTGGAGCTCGCCGGCCGCTTCGAGCCCGACGTCGTGCTCCTGGACATCGGCCTGCCGGGCGAGAACGGCTACGAAGTGGCCCGCCGCCTCGCCGCGCTTCCCGCGCGCTCCCGCATGCGCCTGGTGGCGCTCACCGGCTATGGCCAGGACAACGACCGCCGCCTCTCCCAGGAGGCCGGCTTCGACCTCCACCTGGTGAAGCCGCTGGAGCTCGACCGCCTGCGCGAGCTCCTCGCCGGCGTTGGAGGCTAGTCGCTTGAATTGCGGGGTTGTAGGGGCGGCTCTTGTGGCCGCCCTCCGGAAGGGCACCCACAAGGGGTATAAGCGCTAACTTAATCTTGCCCCCCAATGTAGAGACGCC
>JBJMGZ010000792.1:0-3604 GCA_045807605.1 Thermoanaerobaculia bacterium
CGGCCCACACCTCGTTGATCTCCTCGCGCTTGTTGGCGTGCATCTTGAGCAGCCGGCCGATGCGCTCGGTGCTGCCCTTCTTGGCGTTGAGCACCGACATGCCCGACTCGATGTGGCCCGAGTAGACGCGGAAGAACGCGAGCTGGCCGACGAACGGATCGCTCATGATCTTGAACACCAGGCCGGCGAAGGGCTCGTCGTCGTTCGAGCTGCGGATGACCGGCTGCTCGTTGTGCGGATCGATGCCTTCGATCGGCGGGATGTCCAGCGGCGACGGAAGATAGGCGACGACCGCGTCGAGGAGCGGCTGCACGCCCTTGTTCTTGAACGCGCTGCCGCAGATCACCGGCTGCACCACGCCGGCGACGGTGGCGCGGCGCAGGGCGGCGCGCAGCTCGTCGTTCGTGACCTCCTCGCCCGAGAGGTACTTCTCGAGGAGCTGGTCGTCGGTCTCCGAGATCGTCTCGACCATCTGCTCGCGCATCTTGTGCGCGCGGTCGAGGTGCTCCTCGGGGATGTCCACGAGCTGGTAGTCGGCGCCGAGGGTCTCGTCCTTGTAGGAGACGCCGCGCATCTCGATCAGGTCGATCACGCCGCGGAAGGTCTCTTCCTTGCCCCAGGGGAGCTGGATGACCACGGGGTTGGCGGCGAGGCGGGTGCGCATCATGGAGACGGTGCGGTCGAAGTCGGCGCCGATGCGGTCCATCTTGTTGACGAACGCGATGCGCGGCACGCGGTAGCGGTCGGCCTGGCGCCAGACCGTCTCCGACTGCGGCTCGACGCCGGCGACGGAATCGAACACGGCGACGGCGCCGTCGAGGACACGCAGCGACCGCTCCACCTCGGCGGTGAAGTCCACGTGACCGGGAGTGTCGATGATGTTGATCCGGCAGCTGATCCCATTGCGGGTCCAGAAGCAGGTGGTGGCAGCGGAGGTGATGGTGATTCCGCGCTCCTGCTCCTGGACCATCCAGTCCATCGTCGCGGTGCCTTCGTGCACCTCTCCGATCTTGTAGTTGACCCCCGTGTAGAAGAGGATCCGCTCGGTGGTCGTCGTCTTACCGGCATCGATATGAGCCATGATGCCGATGTTGCGTGTGTCCTTCAGGGGACTCTGCCGTGCCATGATGCTTACCGTCTTCTTCTCTGCTTTTTACCAGCGATAGTGGGCGAAGGCCTTGTTGGCCTCGGCCATGCGGTGCGTGTCTTCCTTCTTCTTGATGGCGGCGCCGCGGTTCTCGGCGGCGTCCATGAGCTCGCCGGCGAGGCGGGCGCGCATCGTCTTCTCGCCGCGCGACTGCGCGGTGGTGATGAGCCAGCGCATCGACAGGGCGAGCTTGCGGCTCGGGCGGACCTCCACCGGCACCTGGTAGGTCGAGCCGCCGACCCGGCGGGACTTGACCTCGACCGCGGGCTTGACGTTCTCGACGGCCTTCTTGAAGACCTTCATCGGGTCGTCGTTGGTGCGCTGGCGGATGGCCTCGAGGGCATCGTAGAGGATGCGCTCGGCCACGGACTTCTTGCCGTCCTTCATGATGACGTTGACGAACTTCGTCACCAGTTGGGAGTTGTAGAGCGGGTCCGGCAGGACCTCGCGTTTCGGGACTTCTCTGCGCCTGGGCATCTTTCAGGCCTCCGTCAGGACTTTGGGCGCTTGGCGCCGTACTTGGAGCGTCCCTGGCGCCGGCTCTGCACGCCGACCGCATCCAGGGTGCCGCGAATCACGTGGTAGCGGACGCCCGGCAGGTCCTTCACACGTCCCCCGCGGATGAGGACGATCGAGTGCTCCTGCAGGTTGTGGCCGACGCCGGGGATGTAGGTCGTCACCTCGATGCCGTTGGTGAGACGGACGCGGGCGACCTTGCGCAGCGCGGAGTTCGGCTTCTTGGGCGTCTGGGTGTAGACGCGGACGCACACGCCACGCTTCTGCGGCGAAGACTGCAGTGCGGGGCTCTTGGTCTTGGTGACCGCGCGCTCGCGTCCCTTGCGGACCAGTTGGTGAATCGTCGGCATACCTTCCAGATCTCCTCGATCCGTTGTCCAGTGACTGACACGAAGTGACACCGCCCCCGTCACATGACGGGTTTGACGGCCAAAACTCCGGCCCCGAACGATGGTTCAGGGTTCGATGTGGTCTTCTCTGGCTAGAAGACAACCGCCCCGGTCCCTGGCGAGACCCTCGGCGGAGCGAAACCCGCAGATACTAGCTGACAGGCTCGCGCGGAGTCAACCCTCCCGCCACGAGCCTTGTGGCTGTTCCCAATGGGGCAGCGGGAGACGGAGTATAGGGGAACGGAGGTCTCCGCGCAAGAGGCGGAGGTTTGCCTCGGGCTGATCCCATCCCCTCTCTCCTCACCGGCCTTCGGCCGGCCTACCCCCGGCCTGCGCGGGGAAGAGGGAGCCCCCCACCCCGTGGATCTGGCACAACAGGGGCAGAAGAGCCCATATTCCCCATCCGGTCCGTTCCGGCCCCCTCTCCCGCGGAGCGGGGGAGGGCTGGGGAGGGGGTCCTCACGGCCACAGCCAGAAGATCAGCCCCCCGCCGGCCATCACCGCCCCGAACATCAGGACGATCCGGCCCAGGAGCGCCGCGAACCCAGGACCGCCACGATCCCCGCATGCCCGTTCATCCAAACACGACTTGACAAGTCCAGACTTGACGAAACCGCGCTCGGCCTCTAAATTCAGTCTCTGGAGGAGGATATGACCGAGTTCATCGGACGGCGTCAAGAGCTTGGAGTGCTGATCGAGGCCTATGAAGGCTCGGCTAGCGCCTTCATCCCGATCTACGGACGCCGCCGCGTGGGCAAGAGCGAGCTGATCCTCCAGCTCCTGAAAGGCCGCCCCGGAGTCTACTTCGTGGGGAAGAAAGCTCCTGCCGGTCTGCAGATCCGGGAATTCCTGGAAGAAGCCGCGGCGGTCCTGGACGAGCCTCTGCTCGCCTCGTTTCCGGCCGAGAGCTGGGGCGCGGCCCTCGATGCCGTCGTCTCCCGCTGGCGAGGGGACGGCAAGCTGATCCTGGCGCTCGACGAGTTCCAGTGGACCGTGGAGGCGAGCCCGGAGCTGCCGTCCCTCCTCCAGGAGAGGTGGGACCGGTCCTGGCGCGACTCCGGCCGGGTCGTCCTGATCCTGTGCGGTTCCTACGTCGGCTTCATGGAGCGGGAGATCCTCGGCCGGAAGAGCCCGCTCTTCGGGCGGCGGACGGCGCAGATCCCGCTCCGCCCGTTCGGTTACCGGGAGGCGGCGCTCTTCCATCCCCGCTATTCGCTCCTCGACCGCGCCCGCGCCTACTTCCTGTGCGGCGGCGTGCCGCTTTACCTGCGCTGCTTTTCGGACGGCCGCTCCATCGAGTCGAACCTGGTGCAGGAGGTGCTGGAGGAGTTCGCGGTGCTGCACCGGGAGGGGGACTTCCTCCTGCGGGAGGAGCTGCGGGAGGTGGAGATCTACTATGCCGTGCTCCTGGCCGTGGCCTCGGGGCATACCACCCACCAGGAGATCGGCCGGCAGATGGGGACCGACTCCCGGAGCCTTCACTACTATCTCCAGCAGCTCCTCGAGCTCGGCTATCTGCGCCGCCGGTATCCCCTGACGGGAGAGCGCCCCC